>CAZQPN010000147.1:0-6867 GCA_964595215.1 uncultured Rubrivivax sp.
GGGCAAGATTTGAACTTGCGACCTTTGGGTTATGAGCCCAACGAGCTACCAGACTGCTCCACCCCGCGACTGAGCCAAAAAGTATAACACACTTCTCGTCGGCCAGTCGCGGCGCATCCCGATCTGAGGCGCCCGCGGCGCGCTCAGGCCAGCACCTGCGTCCGCTCGACTGCAGCTTTCGCCCGCGGTGCGCGCATCCCGACCAACGCCGCGACATGGCTGGCCAGCACGTCGTCGACCCACGGCTTGCGATGCACGCCGCAGACATCGCGGCAGGCGTTGAACTTGGCCCTCAGGTCTTCGTGTCCGCTCACGGCCAGGATGGGCATGCGTGCCGTCTCCGGGCGGCCCAGGCAGGTGTTGATGAGCTCGACACCGTCCATGTTGGGCATCTCCAGGTCGCTGATCATCAGGCCGTAGCGTCCCGTGCCGAGGCGCTGCAGCGCCTCGACGCCGTCGCGCGCCAGATGCACCGAGTAGCCATGCTGCTCGAGCAGGCGACGAAGCTTGGCGCGCGCGACCGCCGAGTCGTCGACGACGAGCACGTCGGCGCTCCACGCCGGCGCCTGCACGGCGGGCGTGGGCGACCACACGGGCGCCGCGGCCGCGGCCGGTGCCGGGTTCGGCGGCGCGACACGACGCAGCGGCGGCGCGTCGGGAACGACCGTCGGCCTGGCTGCACCCCGTCGCGCGGTGCGAAATCGCGTCAGCAGGCTCCCGACGCCCATGCCGGCAGCGCCGACCAGCAGCATCAGGGCGAGATCTGTCAGGGTCATGGGTGGCTCCTTGCCGGGACACGTCGCCGGGCACGGCGCGATGCCGGCCCGATGGCCATCCCGTGGAGCCGATTGGGCCGCGTCGGTGGCGCCGCGATCGACGGAACACCGCGGCCTCCCCGCCCCAGTTCAGTTGGCAGCACCCGCGAACGCCGCGAGTGCGCACCGACCCCGTCATGCGAAGGGCGACGCCGGACGGGCACACTCGGGGTGCTGCGGTCCCGATGCCGACGCACCTTCCCCGGACACGATGACCCGCTTCCACTTCGACAACACCTACGCCCGCGACCTGCCCGGCCTGTACGCCGCGGCACAGGCCGCCAGGGCACCCGCGCCGCGGCTGCTCCACCTCGACCGCGCGCTCGCCGCCGAACTGGCGCTCGACCTCGCGGGGCTGGACCCCGACGCGCTGGCACGGCTGTTCGTCGGCAACGAGCTGCCCGAGGGCGCCCAGCCGATCGCGCAGGCCTACGCCGGTCACCAGTTCGGCGGCTACTCGCCGCAGCTCGGCGACGGCCGGGCGCTGCTGCTCGGCGAGGTGATCGACCGCACCGGACGGCGGCGCGACATCGCGCTCAAGGGCTCGGGCCGCACACCGTTCTCGCGCGGCGGCGACGGCAAGGCCGCCGTCGGGCCGATGCTGCGCGAAGTGCTGATCGGCGAGGCGATGCACGCCCTGGGCATCCCGACGACGCGCGCGCTCGCCGTGGTCGCCACCGGCGAGCCGGTGCTGCGCGAGCGCACGCTGCCCGGCGCCGTGCTGACACGCGTGGCGGCCAGCCATCTGCGCGTCGGCACCTTCCAGTACTTCGCCGCGCAGGCCGACCTGGCCCCGCTCGGCCTGCTGGCCGACTACACGATCGGCCGCCACGATCCTGCATTGGCGGACCGGCCGGACCGCCATTTCGACCTGCTGCGGGCCGTCGTGGCGCGCCAGGCGGCGCTGATCGCGCAATGGATGAACGTCGGCTTCATCCACGGCGTGATGAACACCGACAACATGACGATCTCGGGCGAGACCATCGATTACGGCCCCTGCGCCTTCATGGAGGCCTACGAGCCCGCGACCGTCTTCAGCAGCATCGACCACGGCGGCCGCTACGCCTACGCGAACCAGCCGCAGATCGCGATGTGGAACCTGGCGCGACTGGCCGAGGCGCTGCTGCCGCTGGTTGCCAGCGCCGACGACGAGGCCGCGATCGCGCACGCGGTCGACCGGGCCACCGAGATCCTCCACGGCTTTCCGGCGCTGTACCAGGCCGCGCTGCGCGGCGGACAGCGCCGCAAGCTGGGGCTGCGGCACACGACGCCTGCAGGGCCTGCCGAGGGTGACGAGGACGACGCGACGCTGGCCGACGACTGGCTCGCGCTGCTGCAACGCGAGCGCGTCGACTTCACGCTCAGCTGGCGGCGGCTGGCCGACGCCGCAAGGGGTGACGAGGCGCCGCTGCGCGCACTCTTTGCCGACCCCCAGGCGCCGCAGGGCTGGCTCGCGCGTTGGCGCGCGCGCTGCGCGGCCGACGATGCGGCCGCCGGGGTCGGCAATGCCGACGTGGCGGCACAGGCCCGCGCCGACCGGATGCGCGCCGCGAGCCCGCTTGTCATCCCGCGCAATCACCGCGTCGAAGAGGCGCTGGCCGCGGCCTCCGACGACGGTGACCTGGGACCGTTCGAACGCCTGCTGGCCGCGGTGCGCCGGCCCTTCGACGACGCGCCGGGCCAGGCGCCCTATGCCGAGCCGGCCCCGGCATCGGTGACGGCCCGCTATCAGACCTTCTGCGGCACCTGATCGTTTGCGTGCGCGAGATCGGCGAGCGGCGACACGGCAGCCCGCGATCGGGGGTTCGTCCGTGCAGTCCTGCCGGTCAGGGCGCCAAGGCGGGAGGATCCACCTTCGGCATCGTCTGCGCGGAGGGAACGACCCTCGGGCTGCCAGCCTGCACCTCGAACGCCGCCCCGAAGGTCTCGACGTTCGAGACGCTGCCGACCGTGTCGACGTACCACCATTCGGCCACGGTGCGCGCCGCCGTGACGTCCAGAAGCAGGTAGCCGCGACGGTTGAAGTCGATGTACTTGATGTGAGGATTCACGTTGCGCAGGTAGGCGGCGATGCCGCCCTGGGTGTCGTCCAGGCCCGGCGATGTGACCGACGTCGTCACGAACTCGACCGCGCGTGACCCGGCACCGGTCAGCGGGTCGTATCCGCCAGTGGATACATCGGGGTTGTTGGGGTCCTGCGTCAGGTCAGACGCCCAGGAGCTGTGGATGTCGCCCGTCAGAATGATGCAGTTGTCCACGGGCGGGTGGACGGCGTTACCGCGCAGCACGGCGTAGAGACGATCGCGCGCCGGGCCGTAGCCGTCCCACTGGTCGGGGTTGACGAAGACGCCGCCGCCGCTCGCCAGGGGTGCCGGCTGCAGTTTCAGGTGCGCGAACATCACCTGCTGGCCAACGAGCTTCCAGCGCGCGCTCGAGTCGCGCAGTCGGCGGCCGAGCCATGCCTCCTGCTCGGCGCCCAGCAGCGTACGGCCCGGATCGAGATAGGCGCCCGCCTGGACGAATCCGCTGCCCAGGCCGGGCACCGGGATGGTCGCCGCCAGTGGCTGCGACCGCGCCTGCAGGCGCTCCTCGAGCATGGTCAGGTCTACCAGGTCACCGAACGCGAACGCGCGCTGGCTGCGGCGTGGGTCGGACGGATCGGGCTGGCGGATCGGCATCCACTCGTAATAAGCCTGCAGTCCGGCCGATACCCGCTGCGGCCAGCCACCTTCGGCGCCCTCGGTATGGTTCTGGGCACCATCGCGCCAAGCGTCGTTGGTGATCTCGTGATCGTCCCAGACGCAGATGAAGGGATGCTGACGGTGCACCGCCTGCGCGTCCACGTCCCGTTTGTACTGCGCGTGCCGGGCGCGGTAGTCTCCCAGCGTGACCATCTCGCGCGCCGGCTCCGGCGTGCGCACGCTGCCGTACTCGTCCGGACCGTACTCGTACAGATAGTCGCCCAGGTGCAGCACGGCGTCCAGGTCGGCCCGCCCGGCCAGGCGCCGGTAGGCGTTGAAGTAGCCGGCCGCGTGGTTCGAGCAGCTCACCACCGCCAGCCGCAGTCTCGGCGTGGCGCCCGTGGGCAGCGTGCGGGTGCGGCCGACCGGCGACGCCTCGTTCTCGGCGTGGAAACGATAGTAGTAGGTGGTGCCGGGCCTGAGCCCGACCGCGTCGACCTTGACCGTGTGGTCGCGCGAGGCGTCGGTGCGCGCGGTGCCGCGTCGCACGACGTGGCGCAGGGCCGGGTCGGTCGCAACCTCGTAGCGCACCGCCACGACGGCACGCGGACTGTGCGGCGTCACGCGCGTCCACAGGATGACGCGGTCGGCCAGTGGATCACCGCTGGCCACGCCATGCTGGAACAACCGACCGTCCGTCGGTGCGGCGCGGGCCGCGACCGGTGCCAGTGTCACGACGGCCAGGGCAGCCGCGGCCGATCCCGACCGCTGAAAGAAGCCCCGGCGGCTGGTACCGGCCGGGCGTGGCTTGAGGGTCCTCGGGCGTCCCATGCGTGCATCCTCCCTGCGTCAAGGCGCGCCCCGCAGCGACTTGGCAGGGGGCGGTCGGGCGGGCCGCCTGCACACCGAAATGCATGCCAAGCGTTCCGATCGACACCCGCGACGGTAGACACGCCCCATGAAAGCTCCGTGAAGCCGGCATGACGTTCAGGTCAGAGACGGGGCGCCAGGCGCGTCCGGCAAGGCTCTCAAGCGCTGGCGCGCAGCCGCCCCGGCGACAGACCGGCCGCGGCCAGGCCCTGGGCGGCGATGTCCGACGGCAACGGCAGGCCGGCGATCAGTGCCGCGCACAGCCGTCCGAAGGCAGGCGAGGACTGGATGCCGTAGCCGCCCAGCGCCGCCGCCCAGAAGAAGCCGGGCACGGCGTCGTCGAAGCCGCACACCGGCTCGCCGTCGCCGACGAAGGACCTCAGGCCGGCCCAGGTGCTGCGCGGGCGACGGATCGTCAGTGTCGTCGCGCGCTCGATGCGGTCGATGCCGAGCGCGATGTCGAGCTCCTCGGCCACGACGTCGTGCGGCACGACCGGGTCGGCGTTCGCAGGCGAACCCAGCAGCAGACCAGCATCCGGCTTCAGGTACCAGCGCTCGTCGATCGCAATCACGGCCGGCCAGTCGGCCGTCTCGACACCCGCCGGGGCGGCGAACAGGAAGGCGCTGCGCCGACGCGGCTCGATGCCGATCGGGCGCGCGCCGGCCAGCGCGGCGACCTCGTCGGCCCAGGCGCCAGCGGCGTCGACAACGATGGCGGCGGTGACCGGCGGCGCGTCGCCGAGGTCCAGCTGCCAGCGGCCAGCCGCGCGGGACAGGTCGACCAGACGCGCGCCGGTGCGGACGATCGCGCCCCGCCTGCGCGCGCCGCGCAGAAAGCCCTGCAGAAGCGCGTCGACGTCGATGTCGAAGGCATCACGGTCAAGCAGGCCGCAGTCGGCGGCCTCCGGGCGCAGCACCGGCACCCGCTCGCGCACGGCGTCGCCCTCCAGCCAATGCGCGGCGATGCCTTCGTCGGCCAGCCGGCGCTGCAGCGCTGCCACATCGCCCCGCTGGGCCGCACCGCCGACGAACAGCGAGCCGCGCGCGCGCAACAGCGGTACGGCGGCGAAGCCGGTCGGCGGGTTCTCGAAGAAGGGGCGGCTGGCGCGCGTCAGTGCCCGCACCATGGACGGCCCGTAGGCCTCGGTGAACAGCGCCGCCGAGCGGCCGGTCGCATGGTGGCCCGGCTGGGACTCGGCCTCGAGCAGCCAGACGCGCCGCCTGGGTGCCAGGAAGTACGCGACGGCGGCACCGACGATGCCGCCGCCGATGATGGCGACGTCATCGGTGGTCTCTGCGGCGGCGTCACTCATGACCGGAAGCTCACGGAGTAGGCGCCCGATGGTAAGGCGGGTGCCGCATCCCGCCCCTTTGCCGGCCGACCCGCCGTCGCGAGCGCCAGCGCCGTCCAGCGCGGTGCTGCCCGCCAGCGATCAGGTCGCCGGCGGGCGCGAGGCCGGTGGCGGCCTCAAGCACCGCAGGCGGCGGCCGATAACGCCCCATGACTTCGTCGGTTGTCGCCTCGGGGTGCGACTCTTCACCCTCGCCTTCGTTGTCCGACGCGTCAGCGGTGGCCCCCGTCATTGCCCGCCCATCGGTGGCCGAGACCTTGTCGGCCTGGGAGCGCGAGATCCGGCAGTTCGCCGCCCTGTTGCGCGACGGTGTGCCGGACGCGGCCTGGCTGGATCGCTTCGCAGTCTCGTCGCAACGCCAGGCGGCGCTGGCCCAGGCCGACCCGGACGCCGCCCTGTACATCCTGCTGCAGGCTGCCGTGTCGGATCCCGACGCCTACAGCGCACACCACTCGATGCTGTGCGCCGTGGCGGCCGGACTGTGCAGCCATCTGTACGGGTGGCCCGAGACCGAACGTGCGGCTCTGCACCGCGCCGCGCTGTCGATGAACGTGTCGATGGCCTCGCTGCAGGACGTCCTGGCCTGCCAGGCGCAGAAGCTGACGCCAACGCAGCGCGCGCAGGTGGACGACCACGCCGCACGAAGCGCCCAGTTGCTGGCCGATGCCGGCGTGACCGACGCGCTGTGGCTCGGGACCGTGCAGGCACACCACGGCTGTGTCGGGAACGTGCAGGCACCGGCCGAACGCCTCGCGGCGCTGCTGCAGCGGGTCGACGTGTACACCGCCAAGCTCAGCCGGCGCGCCTCGCGCGAGCCGCTGTCGCCGGCGCTCGCGGCTCGACAGACCTGCCTCGACGAGGGAGCCGGTCGACCCGACCCGCTGGGTGCGGTACTGTTGCGCGCGGTCGGCGTCTACCCGCCGGGCTGCTGCGTCGCACTGGCCAACGAAGAGCTCGGCATCGTCATCCGGCGTGGTGCGAAGGCACACACACCGATCGTCGCCGCGCTGCGCCGCGGCGACGGCGGCCTGTTCATGCCGCCGGTGCGGCGCGACACCGCCCAGCCGCGCTTCGCCATCGCCATGGGTCGGCCGGCGCGCGACCTGAACGTCCGCGTCGACCATCTGCGCACGCTGTCGAGCGGCTGAA
>CAZQPN010000148.1:0-6865 GCA_964595215.1 uncultured Rubrivivax sp.
TGCGGCCGAAGATGTTGGCCGCCACCTCGCCGACGACGCCGGCCACCAGGTGGCAATAGCGCTGCAGCGCCGGGAAGTCGAGCACGCGCGTCTGCGCCAGGTCCATCCGGCAGCCGTCGATGACGGCCGTCAGGTGGGACGGCTCGATCGCGTAGGGTCCCGTCGACGGCATCAACGCCTGCATCACCGGGTGGCTCGGCCGGCCGGCGAAAGCGGCCTGCACCTCGCCCTGCCACCAGTCGAGCTTGGCCGCGGCCACACCGGGGTCGCGCATCTCGTCGACGACGTCGTCGACCTCACGGCAGAAGGCGTAGAAGGCCGTGATCGCCGCGCGCCGCGGCGGCGGCAGGAAGCGGAACGCGTAGTAGAAGGACGAGCCGCTGCGCGCAGCCTTGTCCTGCACGTACTGCTGCGGCGACATCGGGGCGACGGCGGACATTCAGCGCCCCGGTGCGCGCATGCGCAGCGCCCGCCAGGCCAGGCGCGGCGCGTCGGCCGGCGTCAACGTCGGGCGGTGGCTCAGGGCGGCGAAGTCCATGGCCTCGATTTTCTCCAGGATGCGCAGCCCGCCCTGCACGACCAGCCGCAGCTCCCACCCGGCACGGCCGGGCAGGCGGTGCACCAGCGGCGCGCCCGCGCGCATCAGCGCGCGGGCCCAGTGCACCAGGTCATGCACCAGGGCGCGCGTGGCCGGGGTGTCGCAGCCGGGCTGTACCGCGTCGGACACCAGGCCGTGGCGCTGCAGGTCCTGCGCCGTCAGGTAGCTGCGGCCGTGCGCCAGGTCGCGCCCGAGGTCCTGCCAGAAATTGGCCAGCTGCAGGGCGGTGCAGATGGCGTCGGACTCGCGTTGGGCCGCCGCCCCATGCTCGCCGTGCAGGTGCAGCAGCAGCCGGCCGACCGGATTGGCCGAGCGCCGGCAATAGTCCAGCAGCGCGTCCCGATCGGCGTAGGGCGGGTTGCGCACGTCCTGCTCGAAGGCGTCGAGCAGGTCGTGCAGTGGCTGCGTCGGCAGATCGTGCTGCCGGATCGCCGCCGCCAGCGGCACGAAGACGGTCCGCCAGTGCCCCTCGTCCGGCCGCCCGAGCACGCACTGCTGCAGGGCGGCGCGATAGGCGGCCAGATCCGTCAGGCGGCGCGCCGACGGCACGTCGCCCTCGTCGGCCAGATCGTCCGCGGTGCGCGCGAAGTGGTAGATCGCCACCACCGCCGGCCGGATCGCCGGCGGGCACAGCCGCGACGCGACGGGGAAGTTCTCGTAGTGGTCGACGCTCACAGAGCGCTATTGTCCATGCGGCCAGGCTGCGCCGGGTCCATACGGCCATGCCGCACGGGCACCGGCAGGGCGCGCGAGCGACCGCCATGCCCACCCGATTGACAGGCCGGGTGGCGCAAATCTATATTACTGACCAGTCAGTCATTAACTTGGCGCCAACGACGAGCGGCAGGGGCCTCCGAGCGGGGCCCGATTCCGACCGGCCGGCCGCGACCTCAGGAGCGAGTGCCCTTGAAGCGTTCTGGAACCACTCCCGGCCGGCGGTCGGGTGCCGCCGTCAGCTGCCTTCCGCCGTTCCTGGCGGCTGTCCTCGCGCTGATGTTGGCCGCCTGCTCGCGGCCGGAGGCCGCCCCGGAGCCGGTGCGCGCCGTGCGCACCCTTGTCGTTGCGCCGGAGCGCGTGATACCGGCCACCGAGCACGCTGCCGAGGTGCGTGCGCGCACCGAGTCGGCGCTCGGCTTCCAGGTGCCGGGCCGGCTGGTCCAGCGCCACGCCGAGGTCGGCCAGCGCGTCCGGGCCGGGCAGGTGCTGGCCGAGATCGATCCGCAGGACCTGCGGCTGGCCGAGCAGGCCGCCGGCGCCGCGCTGCAGGCCGCCGAGGCGGCGGCGACACGGACGGCGGCCGACCTGGCGCGCTTCGAGGGACTGCACGCTCAAGGCTTCATCAGCGATGCCGAACTGCTGCGCCACCGCACTGCCGCGCGCGCGGCCGAGGCGCAGCGTGCCCAGGCGCGCGCCCAGGTCGGCGTGCAGGGCAACCAGGCGGCCTATGCCAGCCTGCGCGCGCCGGCCGACGGCGTGATCATGGCGGTGCTGGCCGAGCCCGGCACGGTGCTGGCGACTGGCACGCCGGTGCTGCGGCTGGCCCACGCCGGTCCGCGCGACGCGGTGTTCGGCGTGCCGGAGGACGCGGTGCAGGGCGTGCGCGCGATCGTCGGCCGCGCCGACGCCGCCGAGGTGCGCCTGTGGGGCCGCGACGACTGGCTGCCGGCCACGCTGCGGGAGGTCGCGGCGTCGGCCGACCCGGTCACGCGCGCCTTCCAGATCAAGGCAGACCTCGGCGCCGCGTCGGCCGAACTGGGCCAGACGGCCACCGTGCGCTTGCGCGGGCCACAGGTCGACGGCGCGCTGCGGCTGCCGCTGACGGCGCTGCGCGAGCACGAGGGCGGCAGCGCCGTGTGGCTGCTCGACGCCGCGTCGATGACGGTGCGGCTGCAGCCGGTCACGGTCGGCGGCGCCGACGGCAACGATGCGCTGATCGCCGGCGGACTGGCGCCGGGCGCCGAGGTCGTCACGGCCGGCGTGCACGTGCTGTCGCCTGGGCAGGCGGTGACGCGCTACGTGACGAGCGGCGCGCCGTCGGTGCGCGGCTCGGCGGCCGCTCGCGTGCCATCGGCGGGCGCCTCCGCGCCCGCGCGCTGACCCGGCCCGCAGCCGTACCAGCCCCCTCAGGCGACCTGCATGAACACCTCCGCCACCGGCGCCAACCGCGGCAGCCGCTTCAACGTCTCGCGCTGGGCCATCGAGCACCCGGCGCTGACGCGCTACCTGCTGATCGTGCTGCTGCTGCTCGGCGGCGCCGCCTACACGCAGCTCGGCCAGGACGAGGACCCGCCGTTCACCTTCCGCATCATGGTCGTGCAGGCCTTCTGGCCCGGGGCGACGGCGCTCCAGATGGCCGAGCAGGTGGCCGACAAGATCGAGAAGACGCTGCAGGAGGTCCCCTACGCCGACGTCATCCGCACCTACACCAAGCCGGGCGAGTCGCTGACGCTGCTGCAGCTCCAGGACAGTTCGCCGCCGGGCGAGGTGACCGAAGTCTGGTACCAGGCGCGCAAGAAGGTCGGCGACATGCGCGCGACGCTGCCGAAGGGCGTCATCGGGCCGGTCTTCAACGACGACTTCGGTGACGTCTACGGCACGATCTACGCGCTGGCGTCGGACGGCTTCACACGCGAAGAGTCGCGCCAGCACGCCGAGCAGGTGCGCCAGGCACTGCTGCGCGTGCCCGACGTGTCCAAGGTGCAGCTGTTCGGCGTCCAGCCGGAGAAGGTCTTCGTCGAGATCTCGCAGAAGCGGCTGGCCCAGCTCGGACTCGACCTGAACCAGATCATCGGCCAGATCGGGGCGCAGAACGCGGTCGAGGGCGCCGGCGTGCTGGACGCGGGGCTGGAGAACCTGCAGGTGCGCATCGGGGGCCAGTTCGACAGCGTCGACGCGCTGCGCCGGCTGCCGATCCGCGGCATCGACCCCGCGACCGGCCGCGCGACGATGCTGCACCTGGACGACATCGCCGAGATCCGCCGCGGCTACGCCGAGCCGCCGCAGACCATGGTCCGCCACCAGGGGCGGGAGGTGATCGCGATCGGGGTGTCGATGGCCAAGGGCGGCGACATCATCGCGCTCGGCCGGGCGCTGAAGGCGGCCAGCGCGCGCATCCAGGCCGAGCTGCCGGTCGGCCTGTCGCTCGAGCAGGTGCAGGACCAGCCGCAGGCGGTCTCGCGCTCGGTCGGCGAGTTCGTCAAGGTGCTGGTCGAGGCCATCGTCATCGTGCTGGCGGTCAGCTTCCTGAGCCTGGGACTGCACACCAAGCCGCTGCGCATCGACCCCTGGCCCGGACTGGTGGTCGCGATCTCGATCCCGCTCGTGCTGGCGATCACCTTCGTGACGATGTACTACTGGGGCGTCGGGCTGCACAAGATCTCGCTCGGCAGCCTGATCATCGCGCTCGGCCTGCTGGTCGATGACGCCATCATCGTCGTCGAGATGATGGTGCGCAAGCTGGAAGAGGGCTACGACCAGGCGCGCGCCGCCACCTTCGCCTTCGACCTGACGGCGATGCCGATGCTCACCGGCACGCTGATCACCGCCGCCGGCTTCCTGCCGATCGGCCTGGCGCAGTCGGTCACGGGGGAGTACACGTTCGCGATCTTCGCCGTCACCGCGGCGGCGCTGGTGATCTCCTGGGTCGTGTCGGTCTTCTTCGTGCCCTACCTGGGTTTCAAGCTGCTGCGCACGCGGGCGCGGGCGATCGATGCCACCAGCGGCGAGGGCCCGCACGAGCTCTTCGACGGCCCGTTCTACGAACGCTTCCGGCGCACCGTCGGCTGGTGCGTGCAGCACCGCTGGATCACGATCGGCCTGACGCTGGCGACCTTCGCGCTCGGCATCGCCGGCATGGGGCGTGTGCAGCAGCAGTTCTTCCCCGACTCGAGCCGCCCTGAGATCCTGGTCGACCTGTGGCTGCCGGAAGGCTCGACCATCGCGCAGACCGAGGACGTGGTGCGCCGGTTCGAGGACCGCATGCGCGCCGAGCCGGGCCTGCAGAGCGTGACGAGCTGGGTCGGCTCGGGCGTGCCGCGCTTCTACCTGCCGCTGGACAACATCTTTCCGCAGAGCAACGTCAGCCAGACGATCCTGCTGCCAGCCTCGCTCGCCGCGCGCGAGGCGCTGCGGGTGCGCCTGCCGGCGCTGATCGCGCAGGAGTTCCCGGAGGTGCGCAGCCGCGTCAAGCTGCTGCCCAACGGGCCGCCGGTGGCCTACCCGGTGATGTTCCGCGTGCTCGGGCCGGACCCGGGCGCCGTGCGCCGCTGGGCCGACGACGCGATCGCGATCCTGCGCGCGCACCCCGGCATGCGTGGCGTCAACGACAACTGGCGCGAGTCGATCAAGGTGCTGAGGCTCGCGGTCGACCAGGACCGGGCGCGCGCGCTGGGCGTGACCAGCCAGTCGCTGGCGCAGGCCTCGCGCACCATCCTGTCGGGCACGGCGATCGGCCAGTACCGGGAGGACGACCGCCTGATCGACATCGTGCTGCGCCAGCCGGCGGACGAGCGCGATGCCATCACCGACTTCGGCGACGTCAACGTCCGCACCGCCAGCGGGCGGTCGATCCCGCTGCCGCAGATCGCCAAGGTCGAGCTCGGCTGGGAGCCGGGCGTGCTGTGGCGCGAGCGGCGCGACTACGCGGTGACGATCCAGGGTGACGTCGCCGAGGGTTTGCAGGGGCCGACGGTGACGGCACAGGTCTGGCCCGACCTGCAGCGGCTGGCCGAGCGCATGCCGGCCGGCTACCGCATCGAGGTCGCGGGCACGGTCGAGGAAAGCAGCAAGGGCACCGGCTCGATCGCCGCCGGCGTGCCGCTGATGATGTTCATCATCTTCACGCTGCTGATGCTGCAGTTGCAGAGCTTCAGCCGCGCGATGCTGGTGTTCCTGACCGGGCCGCTGGGGATCGCCGGCGTTGCCGCCGCGCTGCTGGTCCTGGACCGGCCGTTCGGCTTCGTCGCGCTGCTCGGCGTCATCGCGCTGACGGGCATGATCATGCGCAACTCGGTCATCCTGATCGACCAGATCGAGCAGGACCGCCGGCGCGGCGTGCCGACCTGGGATGCCGTCGTCGAGGCCGCGGTGCGGCGTTTCCGGCCGATCGTGCTGACCGCGGCGGCGGCGGTGCTGGCGATGGTGCCGCTGTCCCGCAGCGTGTTCTGGGGGCCGATGGCGGCCGCCATCATGGGCGGACTGTTGGTGGCCACCGCACTGACGCTCCTGGCGCTGCCGGCCATGTACGCGGCCTGGTTCCGGGTCCGGCGCGAGCACGAGCCGGGCACCTGAAGCGGGTGGCCTGGCCCGGCCCGCGCGCCGCCATCCGGTGCCGGTTCCGGCCGGCCCGTCTCCGGACCGGGCCGGCGGCGGCTAAAATCACCGGTTTGCCCGACCTCCACCCGCGCGGGTGGCGAAATTGGTAGACGCACCAGGTTTAGGTCCTGACGCCTTCACGGGCGTGCCGGTTCGAGTCCGGCCCCGCGCACCACCAACGCATCACAACCGCACCACCACGGTAGCTGCAACCGAGAGATCCCATGGCCGTCAACGTCGAAACGCTCGAGAAACTGGAACGCCGCATCACCCTCACGCTGCCGGCCGAGGACATCACGCGCGAGGTCGAGTCGCGCCTGCGCAAGCTGTCGCGCACCGTCAAGGCCGACGGCTTCCGCCCGGGCAAGGTGCCGATGTCGGTCGTCGCCCAGCGCTACGGCTACTCGGTGCAGTACGAAGTCGTCAACGACAAGGTCGGGCGCGCCTTCGCCGACGCCGCTCGCGAGGCCGAGCTGCGCGTGGCCGGCCAGCCGAGCATCTCGCAGTAGGTCGGGGCGCCGGAAGGCCAGCTCGCCTTCGACGCCACCTTCGAGGTCTACCCCGAGGTCAAGCTCGGCGACCTGTCGGCGGCCGAGGTCGAGCGCGTGTCGACCGAGGTCACCGAGGCCGCGATCGACCGCACGATCGAGATCCTGCGCAAGCAGCGCCGCACCTTCGCGCAGCGGCCGGCCGCCGAGGGCGCGGCCGAGGGTGACCGCGTGACGATCGACTTCGAGGGCAAGATCGACGGCGAGCCCTTTTCCGGCGGCAAGGCCGACGACTTCCAGTTCATCATCGGCGAAGGCCAGATGCTCGAGCAGTTCGACACCGGCGTGCGCGGCATGAAGGTGGGCGAGAACAAGACCTTCCCGCTCAGGTTCCCCGACGACTACCAGGGCCAGGACGTGGCCGGCAAGGAGGCCGACTTCCTCGTCACGATGAAGAAGATCGAGG
>CAZQPN010000149.1:0-6852 GCA_964595215.1 uncultured Rubrivivax sp.
CGAACTGCGTCTCCGTGGCGATGCCGTACGGGACGTCGCCGATGAGCGCGAACGAGCCGCGCGTCGGCATCGGGACGACCGGCTGCGCCGTGGCGCAAGCGGACACGGCGATCAGCATCGCGGCTGCGGTGAGTCTTCTCATCTGTCGCTCCTGGCTTCGATCTGGATTGGCGGGTGCCCTCTGCACCTGCCAGCCTTCGACGGTAGGCAACGCATGTGTCGCCAGAATGTCGGCACCTCCTCACGCTGTCAGGGGCACCTTCGAGGCGACGGCCCGGGAGGCCTCCGCGCAGCCCGGTACATCGGGTGAAGGGGGTGTGGCCCCGCCGCCGACCCGTGTCCGCTACCGGCCAGAGGATTGCGCCGGCGTGACCAAGCGCAATGCTCGACCCGCGCCGCAGGCGCCGGCGGCGGGCACCCTGGGGGCGCTCTGCCGCGTTGTCCGGACCGCCGGAGATTCAGCGACCCGTGTTCACGTACTGGACGCAGTCGCCCTGGTTCTTGAAAGCGCTGCCGTCGGCGCGGTACACAGACCGCCAGCCGTCGCTGGTGCACGCCCGCCTGTCGGCGACGACCGCGTACAGCTGCAAACCGACGACGACCGGATCATGGTCCGACGACCGATACGGTGTCGGCTGGTACGGGTCCGGCGGACACAGCGCACTGCCGCAGGTCCGCGGCGCCTTGAACTCCTGGTTGTAGTCGGCCAGCAAGGTCTCGTCTGCGTTGACGCGCCAGGTGGCGGCGCCGGTGACGCGGGCCGACAGAGACGGGGTGGCGAGCGCGTGATCGAGCCGCCCGGCCGCGCCGTCGAAGACATAGGTGTAGCTTCCGGCCGCAAAACGCTCGACCTCGTCGACCCAGCCGGCGTCGACCAGATCGTGCATCGGATCCTCCTTCGCGTAGGCGTTCAGGTCGCCGACCACCAGCACGTTGTTGCTGCCGCCGGCCGTCTGCACCGCGCCGACGAAGGCCCGCAGCCGCTGCGCCTGCTGCAGCCGCTGCCCGTTCCAGCATCCCTGGCCATCGCCGCTGTCGAAGTTGCCCGCGTGGTTCGCGTCGCCCACCGCCGGGCAGCTGCCCTTGCTCTTGAAGTGGTTGACGAGGACAGCGAAGCGCTCGCCGTTGGCCTCGAACACCTGTGCCAGCGTCGGTCGGCTGTTGACCGGGTCGGTGTCGCTCAAGGGCGCACCGGCCAGTGCCACACGGGCGGGCTTGTAGATCATCGCCACTCGGATCGCATCGCTGCCGGTGCCTTGCGACGGCAAAGGGATCGATGCGAAGCTGCCGACGCCCCGTCGTGCATTGAGCGCGTCCACGAGATTCTGCACCGCGACGTTGCCGTTGTTCTGGATCTCCATCAGGCCGACAACGTCGGCGTCGACTGCGAGCAGGGCCTCGACGATCTTCGTCTGCTGGCGCTGGAACTCGGTCAGGTTGCTGGCGCCGCGACAGTTCGAGGACCGGGTGTTGCCCTCGAGCGTGCATCCCTGGCCGGTCTGCCCGTCTGCGGTGCTGCCGTCGGTGAACGTCGTGAAGTAGTTCAGCACGTTGAAGCTGGCCACCTTCACGTTGCCGCCTACGGCTGCCGGCATCGCGGTGCGCGGATTGGCGATCGCGAAAGCGGGCGCCACGGTCGGATGCAGCTTGTAGTCGGCCGGGCCAGTGTTGCGGTTGGTCGCCAGACCGAAGTCGATCACGCCCGTCAGGTTGCCGGTGACGACATCACCCGCCCGTGGGAGCGCCTCGGCGCCGAGGTAAGGGGTCGGGTTCGGGTTCTGCATCGTGCTGCCATCGTCGAGCAGGATGCTGCGACGCCCGTTCTCTTCCGCCAGTGCCGCGGCTTGCACACCGGGCCGGTAGCGGTTGGTCGGCGTCTCGAGCCGGCCGCCGACGGCCAGTGTCAGCTGGCCGTAGCGGCCTTGGAAGTAGTTCTGCGCGATCGTGAACGGTCCGCCGGTCAGCGTGACCAGCATGCCCTCGTAGCGCTCCAGTTCGCCGTCGAAACGCTCGGGCAATGGCACGACTGTGGGCTGGATCGGCTGCGCGCTGCCTATCGGGCTCACCGCGCGGACGCTGCCCAGCTGGGTCACGGGGCGTGTCGCGGTCGTCGCATTGCTGGCCGCGCCGGTGTTGAACTCGGCAACCGTGCCGCTGACGGCGACCAGGCTGTCCACGACCACGGCCGGGTAGAAGGCGTTGCCCGTGAAGACGAAGATCCCGTCGGAGGTGCCCGCGTCGCCGTCGCCCACCGGGTCTTGCAGGAAGAAGCCGTTGTTCGTGATCTTGGTGACCACGCCCGTGGTGGTCAGCGCCTGCCCGACCCTGGTGCTTTGCGCGGCACTGCCCTGGATCTCGTAGATCGGCACGATGTCGCCGCCGCCCGGATCGCCGCACGCGGCCGCCGGACTGGCACTGTTGCGTGGCATCGGCGCGCCACCGGCGAAGTCGGCGCCGTTGTTGTCGGTGTCGGTACAGCCCGCGTCGCCGCGCAGCAACGCGATGGTGTTGGACGGCGCCGCCGCCGGGCCCGCTCCTTCGAAGCAGTTGGCGGCGCTTCCATAGCCGACGAAGTCGACCACGTCTGCCGTCGGGCAGGCGCCGGTGAGCGCGTTTGCCGAGGCCACGAGCGCGACCTTGCCGGCGGTGGCACTCATCGCGGTCGTGCCGACCGCGTCGGGCGTCGGCAGCGCTTGCGCGGCGGTGTTCGCGCCAGAGGCCAGCTGGACGAGGTAATGCCCACCGGCCGGGACCGACCCCGTGAGCGGCGTCAACTGCGCGCCGCCCCACGTGGTCCCGGCCGAAGACGCGTACTGGATCGACCAACCTGCCAGACTGACGGGGGCATCGCCCGTGTTCCGCAGTTCGACGAAGTCGGCGTTCAGCGGCGCACCGCTGTTGCCGCCCCCGCCATAGACCTGGCTGATCTGCACCGCTGCGTGCGCCGATGCGCCGGACAGCGACATGACCATGGCGAGCGTGGATGCAGACCGCCGCAGGACGGCGGTCAAGGCGAGGCGGGTCGAAACGCCGCGCGGCTGGCTCATGTGGATGTCCTCAGACCGGAAGACGCCAGCGTATGGCCCGATCAAGTGCGGGATGTGACGGCTCGGCGACCGTTCGATGATCCTGCTCGCCCCGCATTCGTCGAGTCTGTCGCGGTGATCGACAAGTCCTCGGCTGCCAGCGCCAGCGCACTGTCGCCGCAACTCGGGGGGGCTGGACGAGGGCGTGGTTGCCAGCGCGCGTCTCGACGATGCACACGCCGCCCTGGCGCAAGGCCGAGTTGACGTCGCCGACCGGTCTGGCGGCGTCGTCCACAGGCCGGGTCGCAGGCGCACCCCCGGCGGGCGCACCCACGACGGCGGCGCCTCACGGGTGTCCGCGTCAGTCGAGCTTGACGATCCGGTCCTGCGCCCCCGGTCCGACGCCAGACGGGTTCGCCTGCAGATAGGCTTCGAACGCGTCGACGTCGATCGCACCGCCGAGCCGCTGCGTGCCCTCGCGCAGCACCGTGAAGCTGTCGCCGCCATCGGCCAGGAAGCTGTTGACGGTGACGCGGTAGGCGGTCGTCGGCTCGACCGCCTGCCCGTTCAGCACGATGTTGCCGACGCGACCATTGCACGCCGCACCCTCGGTGTAGGCGTAGGTGAAGCCCGCCGACACCTGCAGGATGCGCCGTGCGATCTGTCCGTTGCAGCCGGGAAACTGGGATTCGAGCAGGCCGCGGATCTGGGCGCCGGTCAGCGTCATCGTCACCAGCGAGTTGCCGAAGGGTTGGACCGTGAACGCGTCGCCGTAGGTCACGTCGCCGGCCGGCGCGTTGAAGCTCAGGTCGGCACGAATGCCGCCCGGGTTCATGAAGGCGACCACGGCCTGGCCCGTTCCGGCGTCGTCGGTGGCGTCGAGCTGGGCGTCGGCGATGACGTCGCCGAGCGCCGATTCACCGGCGGCGTTCGCGCTGCGCGTGATGGTCGACGTGATGCGGCCGATGACGCGGGACTTCGGGCCGATCGACAGTGCGTCGTAGTGGGCCACCAACTCGGTCAGCGCCGGGTCCTCGGCGGTCGTCGTACCGGTGACCAGGTTGGTGGCCGCCACGGCGACGACGTCGCTGCTGCGGGTGTCGATCGTCAGGTCGATGTCGCTGAGGTTGCGCGCGTACTGGCCTGCCGAGGTCACGCGAACCAACGAACCGTCACGCTTGGGCAGCAGGCAGTTGTACGCCTGGTGGGTGTGGCCGGTGACGACGAGGTCGACCTCCGGGTCGAGGCGCGCGACGATGTCGACGATCGGCCCGGACACGCCGCTGCAGCCGTTGATGCCGCCGGCAGCGAAACCGCCCTCGTGCACCAGGACGACGACGCTGCGGATGCCTTTGTCCTGCAGCGTCGGCACCAGGCGGTTCACGGTCTCGGCCTCGTCGACGAAGGTCAGGCCGGCGACGCCGGACGGCGACACGATGGTCGGCGTGGCCTCCAGCGTCATGCCGACGAAGGCGACGCGGTGGCCTAGAAAGTCCTTCACGCCGTAGGCCGGCAGCAGCGTCGCGCCGGTGACCGTGTCGACGACGTTGGCAGCCAGGAAGCCGAATGCCGCACCGGCAAACCGGCCTTCACGCAGGTCCTGACGCATCCCGAGGCCGGTGTAGGGGTCGCTCGGATGGTTGCCACCGTGCTGCATGCGCAGCAGCTCGTCCTTGCCTTCGTCGAACTCGTGGTTGCCGACGGCGTTGAAGTCGATGCCGATGCGGTTCATCGCCTCGATCGTCGGTTCGTCCTTGAACAGCGCCGAGGTCAGCGGGCTGGCGCCGATCATGTCGCCGGCCGAGACCACGGCGTGCATCGGGTTGGCCGCCTTCAGCGCCTGGATGCGGGTCGCGAAGCGCGCCACGCCGGGGTTGCTCGACGAGCCTTCGAAGGCCTTGATGTTGCCGTGGAAGTCGTTGAATGCGATCAGCTTGACGACGAGTTCGCGGCCGACCCCCGATCGCTTGGCCGCCACGACCAGGCGCGCATGGTCACGGCCGTGCAGCAGCCCGCCGCTGACGAGGCCGGACGACACCTCGACGACGTGGCGGAAAAAGTCCTGCTCGCTGCCCCAGGGGCCTTCGTCGGCGAAGCGGTCGTCGAGCCAGGTCCGGTCTGCCAGGCAGCGGTTCGGCACCGGGGTGTCGACAGTGCCGAAGCTGACGTGGCCCGCGCTGTCGCCGGGCGTGCAGCTGGACTGTGCCGCGGCCGGAAGGGCCATGGCGAGGGCGGCCGTCATGGCCAGGGCAAACGCGGTCGATCGCATCGAAGCGGCTCCTGCGGGGTGCGGTCCGGGCCGCGGCCCCAAGTTCGACAAACACCCGGGGCGCGCGGCGTCACGGCGGACGCCCGCAGCGCCATCGGGCCGGGCGGTCCCGGGAGCCGTCTGCCGAAAAACGTCGGCGGAGGGCTTCAGGTCCAGACCCTATGCTTGCCGCTTCCCGTGACCGGATGGTGACCGCACCGTCCCGGGGCGCCACCGACTCAGGTGGCGCCTGCCGCCGGCGCCCATGGCGATCAGCGCACCCGGCGAAATGCCAGGTGGACGATGAGTTCGTCGTCGCCGACCGTCTGGCTGCGCTCGTCGACGATCTCGACGACGCCGACGTCCGCCCGCGCCTTGATCTCGCGCGCCGAGGCATCGAAGACGTGCGCGTTCTCAAGCCAGGAGCCGGCACGAGGCAGCTCGGCGGTCGTCCCGACCGGCGTTTGCGCGAAGAAGGAGTCGGCGAGGGTCGTCATGCGACGGCTCCTGTATATCCCGTGACCGGCACGTCCTCGCGCAGCGAGGATCCAGATTCAGGCCCCGGGCTTTCGGTGGATCGAACGGCCTGAATGAATACGCGACCGCCGCCGCGACCGATGGCGTCGACTCCGCGATAGGGCCTGGCAGCCACGCCGACGGTCGCCCGCTGGGCCCGGCCGGTCGCCGGCGCCTATGGAGTCGATCGAAGGCCGTCACACCGGCCGCACATTGCACGAGTGACCGGGCAGGAGGGCGCAGCGATCACATGGGGTCTCCGAACCAGCGCTCCGCGGCCAACCGCAAGCACTCATCGCGGCACCGCCGCGCACGTCGGTCGCGCGAGCCGAACGCCCTTGACGCCCTGGTCACAATCCAGCAGCCCCCGCCGCCGGCGCTGGCTCCCCGTGGCCCTGCGCTGCCAGCACCTTCCGATGCCCGATTTCATCGCCACCGCACCCGTCGCCTCGTTGCTGATGGCCGCGTTCGTGGGCGCCAGCGTGCTGGCGCTCTACGCCGCGCCGGGAATGATCGAGCGCGGCGTCTTCCGGCCCTACTGGCTGCTGCCGCGGCGCGAATGGGCGACACCGGTCACCAGCGCCTTCCTGCACGCCGATCTGGGGCACCTCTTCTTCAACGGCTTCACGTTCCTGGCCTTCGGCTTCTCGCTCGAGCGCACGATGGGCAGTGCGCCCTTCGCTGCCCTGTACGCCGTCGGGCTGATCGCCAGCGCGCTGGGCACCTGGGTCAAGCACCGTCGCGAGCCCGACTACCGCACGCTGGGCGCGTCCGGTGCGATCCTGGCGGTGCTGTTCGCGTCGATCGTCTATGACCCGGGCTCGTCGATCTTCATCCTGCCGATCCCGGTGCCGATCCCGGCCCCGCTGTTCGCCGTGCTGTACCTCGCGTTCACCTGGTGGTCGTCGCGGCAGGGACGCGGCCGCATCAACCACGACGCGCACCTGTCCGGCGCGCTGGCCGGCCTGGCCTTCGTCGCGCTGGTCGACCCGGGTGTGATGGCACGCGCGATCTCGCGGGTGCTCGGCTGACTCGCGGGTGCCCGCCGAAGCGCGATCAGCG
>CAZQPN010000150.1:0-6845 GCA_964595215.1 uncultured Rubrivivax sp.
ACGCGATGCAGATCGCGCAGGACGCGATCTTGGGGCCGGTGGCCTGCCTGATCCCCTTCGCCGACGAGGCGGAGGCGATCCGGATCGCCAACGACACGCGCTACGGGCTGAGCAGCTACGTCTGGACCGAGAACCTCGGCCGCGCGCACCGCGTGGCCGCCGCGATCGAGGCGGGCATGTGCTTCGTCAACAGCCAGAACGTGCGCGACCTTCGCCAGCCCTTCGGCGGCACCAAGGCCAGCGGCACCGGGCGCGAAGGCGGCACGTGGAGCTTCGAGGTCTTCCTGGAACCGAAGAACGTGTGCGTGTCGATGGGCTCGCATCCGATTCCGCAGTGGGGGGTGTGAGGGTGGAGGTGTCCTTCAGCCCTTTGCAGACCAACACGGACGTCCGCTGTTCTCGACGGATGGCGTTCGACGGGCTGGCGCGCCAAGGCCGGCGGACACCCTCCCACTCCATGCCAGGGGCTTGCGCCTCGGGCGCTCGCCAGGCACGAACAGTCCACTGGACTGTTCGTGTCCGGGCTCTCTCCTCCGCGTCGGGCTGCGCCCGCCGCTCCTCCTTTACTTCCGTGGGAGGGAGCCCGCCGCCCTTGGCCTGCAGCCGCTCTTGTCTTCGACGGTCGAACACCGCTGCGGTGGAGTGCCGAGGCCAGCGGGTGCCCTTCCCCGCAAGTAAAGGAGGAGCCAGTGGCCGAAGGCCGCTGGCGGGGGACATGGAGGGGAAGGGCACCCGCTGGCCTCGGCTCGTGCGGCCGTTGCACGCATCAGCAAAGCTGACGTTCAACGTCTGCAACGAGCCGACCCCCGCCACTCGCACGCAGATCGGAAGCTGACCCATGGGCCGCCTCGCACTCGCCGCCAAGATCACGCATGTGCCCTCGATGTACCTGAGCGAGCTCGACGGCCCGCGCAAGGGCTCGCGCCAGGACGCGATCGACGGCCACCACGAGATCGGGCGCCGCTGCCGCGAGCTCGGCGTCGACACCTTCGTCGTCTTCGACACCCACTGGCTGGTCAACGCCAACTACCACCTGAATTGCGCGCCGCACTTCCAGGGGGTCTACACCAGCAACGAGCTGCCGCACTTCATCAGCAACATGGCCTACGAGATCCCGGGCAACCCGGGGCTCGGGCGGCTGATCGTCGAGGTCGCCAACGAGATGGGCGTGGAGACGCTGGCGCACGACGCCACCACGCTCGGCCCCGAGTACGGCACCCTGGTGCCGATGCGCTACATGAATGCCGATCTTCACTTCAAGGCGATCTCGGTGTCGGCGCTGTGCATGGCGCATTACCTGGACGACAGTGCGCGCCTGGGCTGGGCGATCCGGCGCGCGATCGAGGACCGCTACGACGGCACGGTGGCGCTCCTGGCCAGCGGCAGCCTGAGCCACCGGTTCGCGCAGAACGGGCTGGCGCCCGAGTTCGGCTTCAGGATCTGGAGCCCGTTCCTGGAGCACCTGGACCGCGAGGTGATCCGCATGTGGACGGCCGGCGAGTGGGACGACTTCTGCCGCATGCTGCCCGAGTACGCCGCCAAGGGTCACGGCGAGGGCTTCATGCACGACACAGCGATGCTGCTCGGCGCGCTGGGCTGGTCGGCGTACGACGGCCGGGCCGAGATCGTCACGCCGTACTTCGGCGCCTCCGGCACCGGGCAGATCAACGCCGTCTTTCCGGTCACGCCGCAGGACGGCCGCCGGATCCCGAAGCCGATGGCCTCGCGTGCCGACGGCTACACCGCGGCCGCCACCCGGTTGTAGGGCAGAGGAGCCACCGCGATGCCGCACCTGGTCATCCTCTACACGCCGCAGATCGAGCGCGAGACCGACATGGGGCAACTCTGCCGCAAGCTCGCCGACACCATGCTCGCGCAGCGCGACGAAGCCGGGGCGCCGGTGTTCCCGGCCGGCGGCACGCGCGTGCTGGCCTACCCGGCGGCACACCACGCCACCACCGACGGCAGCGGCGACCACGCCTTCTGCTACTTCAACCTGCGGATTGGCCGCGGGCGCGGCGCCGCCGTGCACCAGCGTGTCGGCGACGCGCTGGTGGCGATCGCGCGCGAGCACTTCGCACCGCTGCTGGCGTCGCGGGCGATCGGGCTGACGCTGCAGGTCGACGAAGGCCCGGAAGTCTTCGACGGCAAGTTCGGCAACCTGCACCCGCTCTTCAGCAAGCCCTGAACCGGCCCCGCCGGCCGACAAGGACCCGATGACGACCACGCTCGACGCCGCCACCATCGCCGCCCTGGCGCGCCGCCTGTCCGAGGCGCGCAAGGCGCGCACGCCGCTGCGCCAGTTCTCGCGCGAACACCCGTGCATGACTATCGACGACGGCTACGCGATCCAGCGCGAATGGGTGCGGCTGGAGATCGCCGACGGCCGCCGCGTGCGCGGCCGCAAGATCGGCCTGACGTCGCGCGCGATGCAGCAGGCCAGCCAGATCACCGAACCCGACTTCGCGCCGCTGATGGACGACATGTTCTTCGACGCCGGCGGCGACATCCCGTTCGACCGCTTCATCGCGCCGAGGGTCGAGGTCGAACTGGCCTTCGTCCTCGGCCGGCCGCTGGAAGGGCCCGGCACGACGCTGTTCGACGTCCTGTCCGCCACCGACTGGGTGACGCCGGCGGTCGAGATCATCGACGCCCGCATCGAGCAGTTCGATCGCGAGACCAGGCAGCCGCGCAAGGTGACCGACACGATCAGCGACTTCGCCGCCAACGCCGGTGTCGTGCTCGGCGGGCGCCCGGTGCGGCCGACCGATGTCGACCTGCGATGGGTCGGCGCGCTGCTGCACCGCAACGGCGTGATCGAGGAGACCGGCCTGGCGGCTGGCGTGCTGGGCCACCCGGGCCACGGCATCGCCTGGCTGGCCGACAAGATCGCGCCCTACGGCGAGCGGCTCGTCGCGGGCGACATCGTGCTGGCCGGCTCCTTCACGCGACCGGTGACGGCGGTGGCCGGCGACACCTTCCACGTCGACTACGGGCCGCTCGGCTCGGTGGCGTTCCGCTTTGCGTGACGCCACGCCCGGACGGCGCGCCGCCGACCGCGCCGACATGCGCACCGTTGCCGCGCTCGATGCGCCGACGGTCGAGGCGAGCGACGCTGGCGCGAACGTCGCATGACTCCGCCCACACACCCCGCCCACACCGCCGACAGCCGCTACGCCTGGTGGCGCCTGGTGGCCGCGCTGGGGGCGATGACACTCGGCAGCAGCGCGATGTACGTCGTCGCCGTCGTGCTGCCGACGGTGCAGGCCGAGTTCGGCGTCGCCCGCGCCGATGCGTCGCTGCCCTACACGCTGCTGATGGTCGGCTTCGGCCTGGGTGGCTTGCTGATGGGCCGGCTGGTGGACCGATTCGGCATCGCGCCGGTGCTGTGGATCGGCGCCGGCGGGCTCGGCCTGGGCTTCGCGCTGGCGGCGCAGATGCAGGGCATTGTCGGCTTCGCGGTGGTGCACGGGCTGCTGCTCGGCCTGCTCGGCAGCAGCACGACCTTCGCGCCGCTGGTGGCCGACACCGCGCTGTGGTTCGTGCGCCGGCGCGGCATCGCGGTGGCCATCTGCGCCAGCGGCAACTACCTCGCCGGGGCGCTGTGGCCGCCGATCGTGCAGTGGGGCATCGCCGGCTGGGGATGGCGGCCGACCTATACCGCGCTCGGGCTCGTCTGCGCCGTTGGCCTCGCGCTGCTGGCACTGGCGCTGCGGCCGCGACCGCCGGCGGCGGTGCCGTCGCCGGCGCGTGCCGGCGCGCCGGTCGCCAGCGACCGGCCCTTCGGCCTGTCGATGAACGCCGCCACCATGCTGCTGTGCGTCGCCGGCGTGGCCTGCTGCGTCGCGATGGCGATGCCCCAGGTGCACATCGTCGCCTATTGCACCGACCTGGGCTTCGGCGCCGCGCGCGGGGCGGAGATGCTGTCGCTGATGCTGGCCGCCGGAATCGTCAGCCGGCTCGTCAGCGGTGCCATCTGCGACCGCATCGGCGGCCTGCGCACGCTGCTGCTGGGCTCGGCGCTGCAGGGCGTGGCGCTGCTGCTCTTCCTGCCCTTCGACGGGCTGGTGTCGCTGTACGTGATCTCGGCGCTGTTCGGCCTCTTCCAGGGCGGCCTCGTGCCGAGCTACGCGATCATCGTGCGCGAGCACTTCCCGGCTGCGGTGGCCGGGCTGCGCACCGGCGCGGTGCTGATGGCCACGCTGCTGGGCATGGCGCTGGGCGGCTGGATGTCGGGCAAGGTGTTCGACCTGACCGGCTCGTACGACGCCGCGTTCGTCAACGGCATCGCGTGGAACGGGCTCAACCTGCTGATCGCCGGCTGGCTGCTGTGGCGCACGCACGGCGGGCCCAGGCGGCGGCTGGCGCCGGCCTGAGGTGCCAGGCGGCCCGTCGGGACAAACCCGGCACCCGCCCTGCGTGCCTGGCGCCGCCGCCATAATGCCCCCGCCTCGCGCGCCATGTCAGCTGCTTTCGCCACGAATGTTCCGTACACCCGGTCCGCTCCGCGGTCCGTGCGCCCGCATGGGCGGCGGACACCGCGGTCGATGACGCCGCGCGGCTCCACCAGGGCTCCGGCGTGAAGTCCCGCGCCGAAGCCCTGCGCGACTACGTCGTGCGCCGCCTGTTGCTGATGGTGCCGACCTTCATCGGCATCACCTTCGCGACCTTCGTGCTGGTGCAGTTCGTGCCCGGCGGGCAGATCGACCAGATGCGCATGGCACTGGCCGGCGCCGGCGGCACGGGCGAGCTGGCCGGTGGTGGCGGCTCGCGCTTGCAGCTCGACATCCCGGAGGAGCAGTTGCAGCGCCTGCGCGAGTACTACGGCTTCGACAAGCCGCTGCCGGTGGCCTACGGCCAGTGGCTGGCCGACACCGTGCGCCTCGATCTGGGCACCTCGTTCCGCTACAACGAGCCGGTGCTGACGGTGATCGCCGACCGGCTGCCGGTGTCGATCTACTACGGCGTCATCACGGCGCTGTTCACCTACGGCATCTGCATCCCGCTCGGGATCCTGAAGGCGATCCGCCACCGCACGCGCGTCGACACCTGGACTTCGGTGCTGATCTTCGTCGGCTACGCGGTGCCGGGCTTCGCGCTCGGCGCGGTGCTGTCCAACCTGCTGTCTGTGCGCTGGGAGATCTTCCCGCTCGGCGGTTTCATGTCCGCCGGCGCGGCCGAGTTGCCCTGGCACGAGCGCTGGCTGGACGTCGTCTGGCACTCGGTGCTGCCGCTCGTCGCGTACCTCTCCGGCGCGTTCGCCGTCACCACCATGCTGATGAAGAACAGCCTGCTCGAGAACATGAGCGCCGACTACGTCAAGACGGCGCTGGCCAAGGGCCTGGGCTGGCGGCGCGCGGTGTTCGTTCACGCGCTGCGCAACTCGCTGATCCCGATGGCCACCACCGTGGGCGGGCTGCTGGGCATCTTCCTGACTGGCAGCTTCCTGATCGAGCGCGTGTTTTCCATCCCCGGCATCGGACTGCTGGCGTTCGAGGCCATCCAGACGCGCGACTTCCCCATCGTGCTGGGCTTCCTGGTGATCTCCAGCGTGCTGCTGATGCTGGGAAACCTGCTGTCGGACCTCGTGGTGGCCTTGGTCGACCCGCGCGTGCGCTTCGAGTGACCCGCACGCCCATGGCCTGGATCAAGCTCGACCCCGTCACGCGCAAGCGGCTGCAGCGCTTCCGCCAGATCCGGCGCGGCTGGTGGTCGTTCCTGATCCTGATGGCCGCGATCGTGCTGTCGGTGTTCGCGCCCTTCCTGGCCGAGAGCCGGGCGCTGCTCGTGTCCTACCAGGGCCAGTGGCACTTTCCGACCTTCCAGCACCTGCCGATGAGCACCTTCGGCCAGGTGCCGCCGCCGGCCTGGGACACGGCCGACATCGAGACCGAGTACCTGCGCCTGAAGCGCGAATGGGCCGCCGAGCGCTTCCTTCACGCGCGCGACCGTGCGGCGGCGATGGCTGCGGGTGGCGAGGCGGCCAGCCCGCCCGCACTGGCGGCGATCGACGCACGCTACCCCAACCGCACGCACTGGGTGCTGATGCCGCCCATCCCCTGGGACCCGTACCAGAACGACTTCTGGTCCAACGAGGTGCTGTTCGAGATCCAGCGCGCGCTGGACGCCGGCGACCGCGCGCGCGCCGAATTCATCGCCCGACGCGACCGCCTGGACGCGCTCGCCGACGCGATCCACGAGGGCCGACTCGCGGCACTGCTGGCCGACCCCGACAAGTCCGCGACCGGCAACCTGATCGGCCTGGCTCGCAGCGGGGCGATGCCGTCGATTGCCCACCTGGGCCAGGTGCCGCCGCTGGCGCCGGACATGGACCGCGGGCACTACCTCGGCACCGACGCGCAGGGGCGCGACGTCGCCGCCCGGCTGCTCTACGGGTTTCGCATCTCGATCTTCTTCGCGCTCTTCCTGGTGCTGACCGGCCAGCTGATCGGCACCGTGGTGGGCAGCCTGCAGGGTTACCTGGGCGGTCGCTTCGACATCGTCAGCCAGCGCCTGATCGAGATCCTGATCTCGATCCCGTTCCTCTACGTCGTGATCGTGCTGGCGGCGCTGTTCCAGCCCAGCTTCTGGATGCTGCTGGCGATCATGGCGATCTTCCAGTGGATCAACATCACCTTCTTCATGCGCACCGAGATGTACCGCGAGAAGACGCGCGAGTACTGCCTGGCGGCGCGCAGCTATGGCGCGTCGCACCTGCGCATCGTGTTCCGCCACCTGCTGCCCAACTGCCTGACGCCGCTGGTGACCTTCACGCCGTTCGCCGTCGTCGGGGCGATCTTCGCGCTCACCGGGCTGGACTACCTGGGCTACGGCCTGCCGGCGCC
>CAZQPN010000151.1:0-6824 GCA_964595215.1 uncultured Rubrivivax sp.
GGCGCGCAGGAAGCGGCGCCGCTGCTCGGCCGGCCAGGCCGCGGCGCGTGCGGACAGCCGGTCCAGCGTGGCCATCCGGGCCGGGTCGTCGAGTGCCGCCAGATCGGCCTGCATCGCCGCGACGACGGTCGGTGCCAGGCCTTCCCACGCCAGCGGCGCCGGGGCGGCGCGCGGCGGCGCGACCAGCGTCCACAGCGCGGCGTAGAGCTCGCCCGCGCTGTGCCAGTGTTCGATGCGTGCCAGTGCCTCGGCCTGGCGGGCACGCTGGCGCGCCGCCGGGTGCGTCGGCAGGGCGATCTGGAAGCGGTCGTGACCGGCGTCGGCGGCCGCGGGTGGCGCCGCACCGCGGACCGTGGCGCGGTCCGGCGCCGGGTCGGCCATGAGCATGGTGGCCGGCTGGGGCATCGACGGCGCACGCGGCGCGGCCGGCGCCGCCCCGTGCGCCCGCGCGGGCACCAGCGAAGGGACCAGCGAAGGCACCAGCGCGGCCGCCAGCGGCTCGACCTCGACGGGCACCGGCAGTGGATCGGCCGGCAGGTCGGGCATGGCCCGGCCGTAGAGGCGGCGGATCCGCTCGGCCAGCGGCGGGTGGGTCGCCCACACCGCCCAGCGCGCCCACTGCGCCCAGGGCCCCTGCGAGGCGAGGAAGAGGTGGGCGAGGCTGCCGGTGCGGGCCGACAGCGCGTCGTCGTGCGTGCGCTGCTGCTCGGCGATCTTGCGCAGCGCGCCGCCCAGGCCGTCGACCAGCCGCGCGTACTTGACCGCCGACGCGTCGGCCAGGTACTCGCGCTGGCGCGACACCGCGGCCTGCAGCAGCCGACCCGCGGCCCAGCCGAGCGCGCCGACGGCCATCAGCGCGATGCCGAACAGCACGCCGACGTGGCGCCGCCCGTCTTCGCCCGGCGCGGTCAGCTGGCGGCCGAAGTCGAACAGCAGCCGCAGCCCCCAGACGAGGCCGATCAGCCGCATGTTGAGCGTCGTGTCGCCGTGCACCAGGTGGCTCACCTCGTGCGCCACCACGCCCTGCAGCTCGGCCCGGTCGAGGCGCTCGAGCGCACCCTGCGTGACGGCGACGACCGCGTCGTCGGCGGTCCAGCCGGCGGCGAAGGCGTTGATCGCGTCCTCGCGCGGCAGCACCCAGACCGCGGGCGGCGCCGTGTGGGCGGCGATCGCCATCTCGGCGACGACGTTGGCCAGCCGGCGCTCGCGCAGGTCGTCCAGCCGCGCCGGGCGGCCGCCGGCCAGGCGGGCGACATGCGCGCCGCCCTCGCGCAGCCGCATCGACTCGATCGCGCAGCCGCCGAGCACGTACAGCCAGACGAGCGCGGTGTTGGTGGCGAAGAACCAGTCGGGGTAGCCGCTCGTCCAGGGCGCGGTCAGCCGGTAGGCGAGCGCCAGCGCGCCGTTGACGGCCAGCGTCAACCCGACCAGCACGAGCGCGAACAGCAGCAGCAGGCGGCGCGTGCCGGCCTGGGCGGCGGCCTGGTGGTGGCGGAAGCGCATCGGGCGGTCGGCGCTGGACGGCGGCGGGCCGGTCGGTCGCCGTCAGCGCGGGCGCAACCGCCGGCGAGGCGCCACGACGGTCAGAGCTGCACGCGCGGGGCGCGGCGCTCGTCGTCGCTCGCGGTCGACTCCAGCATCGCCGCCGGCCGGAAGCCGGTCAGCCGCGCGACCAGCAGCGACGGGAAGTGCTGCGCCGCGTTGTTGTGGTCGAGCACGGCGTCGTTGAAGGCCTGGCGCGCGAAGGCGACACGGTTCTCGGTGTGCGTCAGCTCCTCGCTGAGCTCGCGCATGTTCTTGTCGGCCTTCAGGTCGGGGTAGGCCTCGACGACCGCCATCAGCCGGCCCAGTGCGCCGCCGAGCAGGCCGTCGGCCACCGCCAGCGCGCCGATGCGCTCGCCGTCGGCCGGCGCCTGGCGCGCCCGGTCGGCCGCGGCACGCGCCCCGTGGCGGGCCTGGACGACCGCTTCGAGCGTCTCGCGCTCGTGCTGCAGGTACTTCCGGGCCACCTCGACGAGGTTGGGCACGAGGTCGTAGCGTCGCTTGAGCTGGACGTCGATCTGCGCGAAGGCATTGCCGATCGTGTTGCGCAGCCGCACCAGGCGGTTGTAGACCCACACCCCCCAGACGACCACGGCGACGACGAGCGCCCAGCGCAGCAGGCCTGCCGGGGTCAGGCCGAGGGTGTCGAGCAATGGCATGGGCGGCTTTCGTGGGGCGGGCGAAATGGCGCGACAGGGGCGCGACGGTGACGGGACGGGCGGCGGGCCGGTCTGGGGCCTTGGGCGACCGCGCCGGCGCGGCGCCGGTGCGGTCCGTACAATTCCGGACCATGGCCGATCCGACCCCCGCCGACCTGCGCGCCTATCTTGCCGCGGGATTGCCTTGTGAACACCTCGAAGTCGAGGGCGATGGCCGTCATTTTTTCGCGACGATCGTCTCCACGGCCTTCGACGGGCTGTCCCGCGTGCGGCGCCACCAGCGGGTCTACGAGGCCCTGGGCGATAGAATGCGCGAAGAAATCCACGCGCTGTCGATGAAGACGTTCACCCCGGCCGAGTTCGCCGCCCAGGGCGGCGCGAGCCACCCCACCCACTGAACACACCCGCGCCGCGCCGCGGGTGGCGGTCGTGGCGCCGGCGGCATCGGCGGCGCGAAGCCTCCCGCCGTGCGGCGCGATGACGCCCCAGCATGGACAAACTCCTGATCCGCGGCGGCCGCCGTCTGCACGGCGAGGTCGACATCTCGGGCGCCAAGAACGCGGCGCTGCCTGAGTTGTGCGCCGCGCTGCTGACGGCCGAGCCGGTGCGGCTGCGCAACGTGCCGCACCTGCAGGACGTGGCGACCACGCTGCGGCTGCTGGGCCACATGGGGGTGGTCGCCAGGCGCGACGCCGAGGGCGGCGATGGCGTCACGGTGCACGCCGGCGAAGGCGTCGAGCCGGTCGCGCCCTACGAGCTCGTCAAGACGATGCGCGCGTCCATCCTCGTGCTGGGGCCGCTGCTGGCGCGCTTCGGGCGCGCGACGGTGTCGCTGCCCGGCGGCTGCGCGATCGGCTCGCGGCCGGTCGACCAGCACATCCGGGGCCTGCAGGCGATGGGCGCCGACATCGTCGTCGAGCACGGCAACATCGTCGCCCGCGCCGGGCGGCTGCGTGGCGCGCGCATCACGACCGACATGGTCACCGTCACCGGCACCGAGAACCTGCTGATGGCCGCCACGCTGGCCGACGGCACGACGGTGCTCGAGAACGCCGCGCAGGAGCCCGAGGTCGTCGATCTGGCCGAGCTGCTGATCTCGATGGGCGCGCGCATCCAGGGTCAGGGCACGAGCCGCATCGTCGTGCAGGGCGTTGCGCGCCTGCATGCGCCGCCGGCGCCGCACCGCATCATCCCGGACCGCATCGAGACCGGCACCTTCCTGTGCGCGGTGGCGGCGGCCGGCGGCGAGGCGCTGCTGCGCGGCGCGCGCGCCGGCCACCTCGATGCGGTGATCGACAAGCTGCGCGAGGCCGGCGCGACCGTCGAGGCCGTGCCCGAGGGCGTGCGGGTGCGCATGGACGGACGGCCGCGCGCGGTCAGCTTCCGCACCAGCGAGTACCCGGCCTTCCCGACCGACATGCAGGCCCAGTTCATGGCCGTCAACTGCGTTGCCGAGGGCAGCGCGATGGTCTCGGAGACGATCTTCGAGAACCGCTTCATGCACGTCAACGAACTGCTGCGACTGGGCGCGAGCATCGAGATCGACGGCCACACCGCGCTCGTGCAGGGCGAGGAGCGGTTGTCCGGTGCCGCGGTGATGGCGACCGACCTGCGCGCCTCGGCCAGCCTCGTGATCGCCGGCCTGGTGGCCGACGGCGAGACCGTCGTCGACCGCATCTACCACCTCGACCGGGGCTACGACCGCATGGAAGCCAAGCTGCGGCGCCTGGGCGCCGACATCGAGCGCGTGCGATGAGTGCGCCGTCCCCGAGCCCTGCCGCCCGCCCGCTGACGCTGGCGCTGTCCAAGGGCCGCATCTTCGACGACACGCTGCCGCTGCGGGCCGCGGCGGGCATTTCGGTGCTGGACGACCCGGAGCGCTCGCGCAAGCTGATCCTGGCGACCAGCCGGCCCGACCTGCGCGTCGTGCTGGTGCGCGCCAGCGACGTGCCGACCTACGTGCAGTACGGCGGCGCCGACCTCGGCGTGGCCGGCAAGGACGTGCTGCTCGAACACGGCGAGCAGGGCCTGTACCAGCCGCTGGACCTGCGCATCGCGCGCTGCCGCATGAGCGTGGCGGTGCGCGAGGACTTCGACTACCAGGCCGCCGTGCGCCAGGGTTCGCGCCTGCGTGTGGCGACCAAGTACACGCGCATCGCACGCCAGCACTTCGCCGACAAGGGCGTGCATGTCGACCTCATCAAGCTCTACGGCTCGATGGAGCTGGCGCCGCTGACCGGGCTGGCCGACGCCATCGTCGACCTCGTGTCCACCGGCAGCACGCTGAAGGCCAACCAGCTGGTCGAGGTGGAGCACATCATGGACATCTCGTCGCGCCTGATCGTCAACCAGGCGGCGCTGAAGCTGCAGCGCGAGCCGATCCGCGCGCTGATCGACGCCTTCGCGAAGGCGGTGGCGCGATGACGCGCGTGGCGATCCGGCACCTGGACACGGCGGCGGCCGGCTTCGAGGCCGACTTCCAGCGCGTGCTGCACTGGTCGGCCGAGACCGACGCCGCGATCGAGCAGCGCGTGGCCGACATCCTGGCCGACGTGCGCACGCGCGGCGACGCCGCCGTGCTCGACTGCACCGCACGCTTCGACGGCCTGCACGCCGACAGCGTGGCCGCGCTCGAGATCGGCGCGGCCGAACTGCGCGCGGCGCTGGACCAGATCACCCCGGCGCAGCGGCGCGCGCTGGAAGCGGCGGCCGAGCGCGTGCGCGACTACCACCGCCGCCAGCTCGAGGTCTGTGCCCGTAGCTGGAGCTACCGCGACGAAGACGGCACCCTGCTGGGCCAGAAGGTCACGCCGCTGGACCGCGTCGGCATCTACGTGCCGGGTGGCAAGGCGGCCTACCCGTCGAGCGTGCTGATGAACGCCATTCCGGCGCAGGTGGCCGGCGTCGGCGAGATCGTGATGGTGGTGCCGACGCCCGTCCGTGCCGAAGGCGCGGATGCTTCGCACGCGCACGCCGAGCGCAACCCGCTGGTGCTGGCCGCCGCCGCGGTCGCCGGTGTGCACCGCGTGTTCACGATCGGCGGAGCGCAGGCGGTGGCCGCGCTCGCCTACGGCACCGCGACCATTCCGCGCGTCGACAAGATCACCGGCCCGGGCAACGCCTACGTGGCCAGCGCCAAGCGGCGCGTCTTCGGGCAGGTCGGCATCGACATGATCGCCGGGCCGAGCGAGATCCTGGTGCTGGCCGACGGCACGACGCCGCCCGACTGGGTCGCGATGGACCTGTTCAGCCAGGCCGAGCACGACGAGCTGGCGCAGAGCATCCTGCTCAGCCCCGACGCCGCCTACATCGGCGCCGTGCAGGCGGCGATCGACCGCCTGCTGCCGACGATGCCGCGCCAGGCCGTGATCCGCGCCAGCCTGGCCGGGCGCGGCGCGCTGATCCGCACGCGCAGCATGGAGGAGGCCTGCGAGATCAGCAACCGCATCGCGCCCGAGCACCTGGAGGTCTCGTCGCGCGACCCGCACCGCTGGGAGCCGCTGCTGCGCCACGCGGGCGCGATCTTCCTCGGCGCCTACACGAGCGAGAGCCTGGGCGACTACTGCGCCGGCCCGAACCACGTGCTGCCGACCTCGGGCACGGCGCGCTTCTCGTCGCCGCTGGGCGTCTACGACTTCGTCAAGCGCAGCAGCCTGATCGAGGTCAGCGCCGCCGGCGCGCGGGTGCTGGGGCCGATCGCCGCCGAACTGGCGCATGGCGAAGGCTTGCAGGCGCATGCGCGCGCCGCCGAGATGCGGCTGACGACACCGGCCGCACCGCGGCCCGCCAGCGCGGGCGACGACACCCTGCTGCAGGTGCGCGAGCTGCGCAGCCGCGACGAGGCCGAAGCGCTGATGGGCCTGGCCGTGGCCCCGGCGCAGACGCGCTTCGTCGCGCCGGTGGCCAGGAGCATCGCGCAGGCTGCCTTCGAGACCAACGCGCGCCAGTTCGGCTTGTGGTCCGACGGCGAGGCCGTGGGCTACCTGCTGCTGTGGGATGGCCGCTACGACCCCGAAGAACCCGACGACGAGCTGTGGATCTGGCGGCTGCTGGTCGACCAGCGTTTCCAGCGGCGCGGCCATGGCCGCGCGGGGATGGCCTGGATCGGCGACGAGGCACGGCTGATGGGCGTGCGCCAGGTCGGGCTGTCGCACGTGCCCGAAAATACCGAGGCCGGCGCGTTCTACGAGCGGCTGGGCTTTGCCTACAGCGGCCAGGTGATCGACGGCGAGCTTGTGATGGCGTTGCCGCTGGCCGCCGCGGCGATGGAACAGGTGTGATGACGACGACCCCGCTGGGCGACCGCATCGCCCGCACCATCCGCCAGGACGTCAAGTCCATGCATGCCTATGCCATCCAGCCCAGTGCCGGGTTGGTGAAGCTCGACGCGATGGAAAACCCCTTCCGCCTGCCGCCGGAACTGCAGCATGCGCTGGGTGAACGCCTGGGCCGTGTGGCGATCAACCGCTACCCGGTGCAGAGCACTGCCGACGTGGTGGCCGCACTGTCGTCTTTCGTCGGCCTGCCGGCGGGCTGCCGCATGATCCTGGGCAACGGCTCCGACGAGCTGATCGACATGCTGTCGGTGGCCTGCGACGTGCCCCCGGGCGCAGCGAGTCAGGG
>CAZQPN010000152.1:0-6759 GCA_964595215.1 uncultured Rubrivivax sp.
GGCCTGCGCGCCGGCCGCGCGCCGCGCCCCGACGCGCCACCGCCGCGCGAGCGGCCGGCGGTGTTCCTGCTGCCCGGCATCCTCGGCAGCCATCTGAAGGCCGACGGCAAGCGGATCTGGCTCAGCTGGCGCCTCGTCGGCGGCCTAGGGCGACTGGCCTGGCAGCCGCCGGACGACGGCAGCGTGCAGCCCGACGGACCGATCGGCATGTTCTACGACGACCTGGCCGACCATCTGGCCGCGACGCACGAGGTCATTCCGTTCGCCTTCGACTGGCGGCGTCCGATCGAGGACGAGGCGGCACGCCTGGCCGCGGCAGTCGGTCACGCGCTCGACGCGCGCGACGCCAACCGGCTACCGGTGCGGCTGCTCGCGCATTCGATGGGCGGCGTGCTGGCGCGCACGATGCAGATCGTCGCGCCCACGGTCTGGGACCGGATGATGGCGCGCGACGGTGCGCGGCTGCTGATGCTGGGCACGCCCAACGGCGGCTCCTGGGCGCCGATGCAGGTGCTGTCGGGTGATGACAGCTTCGGCAACACCCTGGCCGCCGTCGGCGCGCCGTTCCAGGACCACGAGGCGCGCCGTCTGATGGCGGCGATGCCGGGCTTCCTGCAGCTGCAGGCCGACCTGCTCGATCCCGAGCAGGCGCTCGACAAGACCGGCACCTGGAAGGACCTGGCCGAGCGCGACCTGAAGGTCGTGCGCGAGGCCAATTGGTGGCACACCAGCTTCGCCGCCGGCGACGGCAGCGTCAACGCGCTCGAGCCCTACGAGTGGGGCGTGCCGCCGCAGGACGTGCTGGACCGCGCGGTGACGCTGCGGCGACGCCTCGACGAGCAGCGCGACAAGGCGCTGCCGTCGTTCGCCGACAAGCTGCTGCTCGTCACCGGCCAGGCCCGCTTCACCCCCGCCGGCTGGCGCTGGTCGGACGACGGGCTGGTCTACCTGAACGCCGTCGATGGTGGCGACGGGCGCGTGCCGCTGGCCAGCGCGATGCTGCCGGGCGTGCGCACCTGGGCCCTGGACTGCGACCACGGCAAGCTGCCGGACGAGGCCAAGGCCTTCGACGCCTATGTCGAGCTGCTCGAACGCGGCGACACCGCCAGGCTGCCACGGCTCGCGTCGGCCCGGCGCGGCGCCGCCTCCGATGGCGCCGCGGCCGCCACGCCAGCGGCCGCGCTCGTCGAATCGCGGCCGTCGCGCGGCATCGGCCCGGCCGTGCCAGCCGAGCACATGCGCGCCGTGCTCGGCGCCCCGATGTCCGAGACGCCGACGGCGCGACCGGCCCCCGGCCAGACGCTGGCGATCAGCGTCGTCAACGGCGACCTGACCTTCGTGCGCCAGCCGCTGCTGATCGGCCACTACCGCGGCAACGCACTGACCGGCAGCGAGCGCGTCGTCAATCGCCTGGTGGGCGGCGCGATGGAGGCGTCGCTGGCCGCCGGGCTGTACCCGGAGGCCGTCGGGTCGCACCAGATCTTCATCAACACGACCTCGTCGCCGGACAACCCGTGGCGCGCGCCGCGCCCGGCGGCGGCGATCGTCATCGGCCTGGGCGACGAGGGCACGCTGAAGGCACCGGTGCTGGCCGCCGCGGTACGCCAGGCCGCGCTGGCCTGGTGCCAGCGGCTGGCCGAGCGCGCCGACACGCCGGCGACGATCGGCATCGCCGCCGCGCTGCTCGGCAGCGGGGGCCTGGGCATGACGCCGGGCGACGCCGCCTGCGCGATCGCGCAAGGCGTGCGGCAGGCGGTCGAGCTGGTGCGCCAGGGCAACGCCGCGCGGCGCGAGGCGGCGCGATCGGCACGCAAGCAGCGCGAGTCGGCACGCGGCCGGGGCACCGCCGGGCCGGTGCCGGAGGAGGAGACTTGGCTCGAATGGCCGGTGATCACGCAGCTGACGCTGATCGAGCTCTACCTCGAGCGCGCCTCCGAGGCCTGGCGCGCGCTGCAGGTGCAGGCCACGGCGACGCCAGGCCACTTCGAGATGGCGCCGGTGATCGCCAGCGGCGTCGGCCCGCTGCGGCGGCAGGTCGACACCGCCTACCGCAGCGTCGGCTATGACCTCATCACCGCCGAGTGCACCGACCCGGCCGGCGGCAGCATCACCTTCCGCCTCGACACCCGGCGCGCCCGCACCGAGGTGCGCGCCGTCGCGACCCAGGCCAAGCTGGTGCGCGACCTCGTGCGGCGGGCGTCGAACGACGCCAACGACGACCCTCAGATCGGTCACACGCTGTTCCAGCTGCTCGTGCCCTACGAGATGGAGGCCTACCTGGGCGGCACCGACCGCATGGTGCTCGAGCTCGACGAGCACACCTCGCCGATCCCGTGGGAGCTGCTCGACCCGCCGTCCGATGGCCGCGCCGGCGCCGACCCTCGGCCCTGGGCCATCCGCACCCGGCTGCTGCGCAAGCTGCGCAAGGCCAGCTACCGCACGCGCGTGCTCGACGCCACCGCCGACGACGAGGTGCTGGTGGTCGGCGAGCCGGCACTGCGCGACCCGCGCTATGCACCGCTGCCCGGTGCGCTGGCCGAGGCGCAGGCCGTCGCCGCGACGCTGCGCGGACCGCTGGGTGTCGATCCGTCGCATGTGCGGTTGGTCGAGCGGGGCGACGCGTCGACGATCCTGAACGCCTTGTTCGGCGCGCGCTGGCGCGTCGTGCACATCGCCGGCCACGGCGAGCCCGGCATGGCCGGCGGCCTGGTGATGTCCGACGGCACCTTCCTCGGCCCGCGCGAGATCGCGCAGATGCGCACCGTGCCGGAGCTGGTGTTCGTCAACTGCTGCCACCTCGCGGCGCGCGACACGCCCGGCGCCGGCGCGCCGGCGATGGACCGCGCGGCCTTCGCCGCCAGCGTCGCCGACGCGCTGATCGAGATCGGCGTGCGCTGCGTCATCGCCGCTGGCTGGGCGGTGGAGGACGAGCCGGCCAAGGTCTTCGCCACCACGCTGTACGACGCGCTGCTCGCCGGCCAGCCCTTCATCCGCGCCGTGGCGCGCGCGCGCGAGGAGGCCTGGTCGCGCGGCGACGGTGGCAACACCTGGGCCGCCTACCAGTGCTACGGCGATCCGGACTGGGTCTTCCGACGCCACACCGGCGAGGCGCAGGTCTGGGCGGGCGACCAGCTGCGCGAGACCTACGAGGGCATCGCATCGGCGCTGGGCCTGGCGCTGGCGCTGGAGAAGCTCGCGGTGCAGACCAAGTACCAGGGGCGGCCGCCGGCGACCCAGCTCGAGCACATCCGCCACCTGGAGGCACGCTTCGGCACCGAGTGGGGCGGCATGGGCGCGATCGCCGAGGCCTTCGGCGTGGCCTACGCCGAGGCCGGCGAGCTCGGCCGCGCCAGCGAGTGGTATGGCCGCGCGGTGCGCAGCAACGACGGCAGCGCATCGATGCGCGCGACCGAGCAATGGCTCAACCTGCGCGCGCGCCACGCGCTGGACGCGGCGAGTGCGGCCGACACCCCGGCAGCCTGGGCGCAGGCGCGAACCCTCATCGACGAGCCGCTGCGCCACCTCGACGCGCTGGCCACGCTGCAGCCCACCATCGAGCGGCTCAGCCTGAGCGGGTCGGCCTGGAAGCGGCTCGCGATGCTCGAGGCGCGCGCCGGCGAGCCGGCAGCCGCCGAGCGCGCACGCGTCGAGGCCGCGTCGCGCTACGCCAAGGCCGAGGCGCTGGCGATCGACGCCGTCGCGCCCGACCTCTTCTACCCGGCGCTCAACCGCATGGCGACCACGCTCGCCGCCCACCGGCCGGGCGCCGAGCGGAGCGGCTTCGACCCGGCGGTGGTCGATCGCGTTCGGCTGAGCCTGCAGGAGCGCGCCGCGCGCGACCCGGACTTCTGGAGCATGGCCGGGCTGATCGAGGTCGACGCCTTCGAGGCCGTCGCGGCACGCCGCATGGCCGACGAGCTGAAGGGGCTGCGCGACCGCGCGCGCGACCTGCACGTCAGCGTGGCCGCACCGCGCTACTGGAGATCGGTCGCCGACAACGCGGACTTCGCGCTCGCCGGCTGGTCGGCCGGCAGCGGGCGCGAGGCGGCGGCCGTCGCGCAATGGCGGGCGCTGCTGCGCGGCTTTGCCGGTGGCTGAGGCCGCGTCAGCCCAGCAGCGCCAGCGCCGCCAGCACGTGGCAGCCGCTGCCGGCCAGCACCAGCATGTGCCAGACGAAGTGGCCGAAGCGCAGCCGGTGGTCGGTCAGGTAGAACAGCGCGCCGACCGTGTAGGCCACGCCGCCGGCCACCAGCCACGGGATCGCGGCGCCGCCGCTGCTGGCGGCCAGCGGCCCGAGCAGCACCAGCGCCATCCAGCCCAGCGCCGCGTAGACCACGGTCGAGGTCAGCCGGTGGCGCAGTCGGCCGCCGACCTTGCAGCCCGCACCGACCAGCGCCACGCCCCAGACGCCGGCCAGCAGCGTGCCGCCGATGCCGCCGTGCAGCGGGCCGAGCGCGAACGGCGTGTAGCTGCCGGCGATGAAGACGAAGATGCTCGCATGGTCGATGCGCCGCGCCCAGTCCTTGGCGCGGCCATGCGGCAAGCCGTGGTACAGCATCGACGCGGCGTAGACCAGCATCGCCGACAGGCAGAAGACCGCGATGCCGAGCGCCGCCAGCGCGCCGCCGCGCTGCGCCGCATGGTCCGACAGCAACGGCCAGGCGGCAGCCGCCGCGACGAAGCCGGCACCGTGGCTGAAGGCATTGAGGCGCTCCTCGGCCGCCGACTGCCGGCGCCGACGGCGCGGCTGCGACAGCAGCGGCGCCAAGGTCGGCGCATCCGCCGCACGGCCGGTGCGCGCGGGCCCGACCGCGCGCACGTCGTCGGCCGCGTCGTCCGGCAAGTCGTCGAGCAGGAGCGTGTCCATGGCTCATTCTCGGCAGCGGCGCGACACACGACATCCCCTCGACGGCGGACGCACGCGTCCCTCCGTGTGGTGTGTCACGGGCCTGTCGGTCAGAGACAGGGCGCCGTGCGGCGGCGGCGACCTGGCGCGGGTGCGCTCAGCGCCCGCCGGCGACGTCGAGCAGCGCCCCGGTGGTGTAACTGGCGGTGTCCGACAGCAGCCAGAGCACGGCCGCGGCCACTTCGTCGGCCGTGCCGGCGCGCTGCATCGGCACCAGCGGGCCGAGGCGCGCGGCGCGGTCGGGCTCGCCGCCGCTGGCGTGAATGTCGGTCTCGATGATGCCCGGACACACGGCGTTGACGCGCACGCCCTCGGCCGCCACCTCGCGCGCCAGGCCGAGCGTGAACACGTCGACCGCGCCCTTGGTGGCCGCGTAGTCGACGTACTGCGCCGGTGATCCCAGCCGCGCCGCCACCGACGACAGGTTGACGATGGGCCCGCCGGGGCCGCCGTGGCGGGTGCTCAGCCGCCGCACCGCCTCGCGCGCGCACAACATGGTGCCGAGCACGTTGACGGCCAGCATGCGCTGCAGCCGCGCGGTGCTCATCTCGTCGACGCGCTGCGCGACGTCGACGATGCCGGCGTTGTTGACGAGGCCGGCCAGGCCGCCTTCGGCGTCGATGCGGGCGAACATCGCGAGCACCGCGGCCTCGTCGCCGACGTCGGCGCCGATCGCCAGCGCCTGCCGCCCGGCGGCGCGCACGTCGGCCGCCACCGCGTCGGCCGCGGCGGCGTCGCGCGCGAAGTTGACCACGACGTGCCAGCCGGCCGCGGCCGCCTGGCGCGCGACAGCGGCACCGATGCCCCGGCTGGCGCCAGTGACGAGGAGGTAGCGCGGCGGGTGGTCGGTCTCCATGCGGCCGATGTTAGGCTCTCGCCCCGGCCTGTGCGTGCATGCGCGCTGCCGCCAGCCCGGCGCCACCGGCGCGACCCACCCGAAAGAGGAGACCCATGCAACGACGCCAGATCATCACCGGCGGCCTGGCCGCCCTGTCCGTCCTGGGCACCCCCGCCGCGCTGCGCGCGCAGGGACTCGAGAAGTCGAACCCGACGATCGCGGTCGGCGGCAAGAACCTGCTGTACTACCTCCCGCTGACGATCGCCGAGCAGCTGGGCTACTTCAAGGACGAGGGGCTGGACGTCAAGATCGTCGACTTCGCCGGCGGCTCGCGCGCGCTGGCGGCGGTGGTCGGCGGCAGCGCCGACGTCGTCTCCGGTGCCTTCGAGCACACCGTCAACATGCAGTTCAAGGGCCAGCCGATGCGCGCCTTCGTGCTGCAGGGCCGGGCCCCGCAGATCGTCCTGGGCGTCAACCCGAGGACGATGTCCGGCTACAAGGCCGTGGCCGACCTGAAGGGCAGGAAGATCGGCGTCACCGCACCGGGCAGCTCGACCAACGTGATGGTGAACTTCATCCTCGCCAAGGCCGGGCTGAAGCCGAGCGACGTGTCGATCGTCGGCGTCGGTGGTGGCAACGGCGCGGTCGCGGCGATGCGCTCGGGCCAGATCGACGCCCTGAGCAACCTCGACCCGATCATCACCCTGCTGCAGCGCTCGGGCGACCTGAAGATCGTGGCCGACACGCGCAACGTGGCCGAGGCCGACCGCATCTTCGGCGGCCCGATGCCGGCCGGTTGCCTGTACTGCCCGCAGCCCTTCATCGACCGCAATCCCAACACCGTTCAGGCGCTGACGAACGCGATGGTGCGCGCCGACAAGTGGATCCAGGCCGCCGGCCCGGGCGACATCATCAAGGCGGTGCCCGAGGCCTACCTGCTCGGAGACCGCGCGGTCTACATCGACGCCTTCCTGGCCGCCAAGGGCGCGCTGTCGCCCGACGGCATGATCCCCGA
>CAZQPN010000153.1:0-6729 GCA_964595215.1 uncultured Rubrivivax sp.
ATCCTGCAGGCCGAGGGCACCTTCGACATCAACACCGTGATGGCCGGCATCCTGGTGCTGACCGCCTTCGCGCTGGTGCTCGACGCCCTCGTCGGCCGCATCGAGAAACGGCTGATGAAGTGGCAACCGAAGGCCGGGGAAACCGAGAGGCTGTAGCGTCCGCTCCATGGCCAAGGACTTCGGCGCGATGGAGGGCAGCAACCCCGGCGCCCACCCCAGCATCGACGACGTGTCGGCACCCGGTCGCCGGCGCCTGTTGCGCGGATCGGCCGGCGCGGCACTGGCCGCGCTGTTCGGGCCGGCGGCACTGGCGCACGCCGCGGGGGGCACCGGCCGGCCGGCGGTCGACGGCGAGGCGCCGCGCCTGGGCTTTGCGGGTGTGCCGCCGTCGCACGCCGACACCGTCGTCGTGCCCGAGGGCTACACCGTCGAGGTCATCGCGCCCTGGGGCGAGCCGGTGGGCATCCCGGGCGCGATGCCGTCGTGGCGCCCGGACGCGTCGCACAGCGCCGCCGAGCAGGCGCTGCAGATCGGCATGCACCACGACGGCATGCAGTACCTGCCGCTCGATGGCGCTCGCCGCGGGCTGCTGGTGATCAACCACGAGTACACCGACGAGGGCCTGCTGCACGCCGACGGCGTGGCTGCCTGGTCGGCCGAGAAGACGCGCAAGTCGCAGGCCGCGATGGGCGTCTCGGTGGTCGAGGTGGTGCTCACCGACGGCCGCTGGTCGCTCGTGCGGCCATCGCGCTTCGCACGCCGCATCACCGCCGACTCGCCGATCGCGCTCGCCGGCCCGGCTGCCGGCCACCCGTTGATGCGCACCCAGGCCGACCCGGACGGACGTCTCGTGCGCGGCACCCTGAACGACTGCGGCAGCGGCCTGACACCGTGGGGCACGGTGCTGGTCGGCGAGGAAAACTTCCAGGGCTACTTCCGCGGCGGCGGCGGCGCGATGAGCCCCGACCAGCGCCGCTGGGGCCTGCGCGCCGACTCCTGGGTGCCGTGGTGGACCACCGACGAACGCTTCGACGCCACCCGCCACCCGAACGAGTTTCACCGCTTCGGCTGGATCGTCGAGGTCGACCCGCTCGACCCCGGCTCGACGCCGGTCAAGCGCACCGCGCTCGGCCGCGCGGCGCACGAGGGCGCCTGGGTGGCGGTCACGCGCGACGGTCGCGCGGTCGTCTACATGGGCGAGGACGCGCGCTTCGAGACCATCACCAAGTTCGTCAGCCGCGACCGCATCGCCCCCGGGGGCGCGGCCGCCAACCGCACGCTGCTCGACCATGGCACGCTCTATGTCGCCCGCTTCGACGCCGACGGCAGCGGCCGCTGGCTGCCGCTGGTGCACGGGATGGGGCCGTTGACGGCAGCCAACGGCTTCGCCGACCCAGGCGCGGTCGTGGTCAAGGCACGCCAGGCCGGCGACCTGCTGGGCGGCACGAAGATGGACCGGCCGGAGTGGCTGGCGATCGACCCGCGCGCCGGCACCGTCTACTGCGCGCTGACCAACAACAGCGCACGCGGGCAGTCCGGCCAACCCGGCCCCGACGCCGCCAACCCGCGTGCCGGAAACACGATGGGGCACATCATCCGCTGGCGCGAAGGCGCTGGCTCGGGCGGCGACTTCGACGCCACCGAGATGCGCTGGGACCACCTGCTGCTGGCCGGTGACCCGGCGAGCGAGCGTCCCGAGGTGCGCGGCACCGGACGCGGCGACCCCTTCGCCTGCCCCGACGGGCTGGTCTTCGACCCGCGTGGCCTGCTGTGGATCCAGACCGACGTCGGCCCGTCGACACAGGCCGAGCCGGCGTTCGCCGCTTTCGGCAACAACCAGCTGCTGGCCTGCGACCCCGTCAGTGGCGAGGTCCGGCGCTTCCTGACCGGGCCGGTCAACGCCGAGATCTGTGGCGCTGCATTCACGCCCGATGCGCGCACGCTGTTCCTCAACGTGCAGCACCCGGGCGAGTCGCCACGCGATGCCAGCGACCCGGCGCAGCCGACGCCGCTGTCGCGCTGGCCGGACGGCGACCGCGCCACGCGCCCGCGCTCGGCCACGCTCGCGATCCGCCGGCGCGACGGCGGGCCGATCGGCAGCTGACGCGCCCGCGCGGGCCGCACGCAGCGGCGTGACGGCCTGGCGCCACGCCCGCCGCGCCTACACTGGCCGCATGGACCCACAGCGCATCGCATTCATCGGCGGCGGCAACATGGCCGGCGCCCTCATCGGCGGCCTGATCCGCAGTGGCGTGGCACCGGGCGCCGTGCGCGTCGTCGAGCCGGTCGCGGCCCAGCGTGAGCGGCTGGCGCGCGAGTGGGGGGTGACGGCGCAGCCGTCTGCCGACGCCCGGCTGGCCGATGCCGGCCTGGTGGTCTGGGCCGTCAAGCCACAGCTCTTCGCCGAGGCCGCCGCCCCGTGCCGGTCCTTCGTCGGCGGCGCGCTGCAGCTCAGCGTGATGGCCGGCGTGCGCAGCGACGCCATCGTGCGCGCCAGCGGCAGCGAGCGCGTCGTGCGCGCGATGCCCAACACGCCGGCGCTGATCGGTCAGGGCATCGCGGGCCTTTACGCCCGGCCGGCCGTCGGCGACGACGGGCGGCGCGCGGTCGAGCGGCTGCTGGCGCCGACCGGGACGATGCTGTGGGTGACGCGCGAGGCCGACCTCGACGCGGTGACGGCGCTGTCCGGCTCCGGCCCGGCCTATGTCTTCTACCTGATCGAGGCGATGACGACGGCGGCGCGCGAGATGGGGCTGGACGAGGCCCAGGGCCGGACGCTGGCGCAGGCCACGGTGGCCGGTGCGGCGGCGCTGGCGATGCAGTCGGAGGAGTCGCCGGCGACGCTGCGCGCCCAGGTCACGTCCAAGGGCGGCACGACGCACGCGGCGATCTCGGCGCTGGAAGCGGCCGGCGTCGGGCCGGCCATCGTCGCCGCGATCCGTGCCGCCGAAGCGCGCGCGCGTGAGCTCGGCGACGAGTTCGCAGGCTGAACGCCAGCCCAGGGGTCGCGGGCGGCGACGGTTGCCCGGTCAGCTCAGCGCCAGATCGGCGGCGACGCCGGCAAAGACGGCGAAGCCGACCCAGTGGTTGGCGCGGAAGGCGCGGAAACAGCCGTCGCGCGTGCGGCCTCGGATCAGCGTGAAGTGCCACGCCGCCTGCGCCGCCGCCGCCGCCAGCCCCAGCAGGTAGACGCCGCCGAGCCCGAGGCTGCGGCCGATCAGCGCCCAGCTGGCGAGGTACAGCACGTAGAAAATCATCACCGCGGCCACGTCCCAGCGCCCGAGCGTGATGGCCGAGGTCTTGATGCCGATGCGCAGGTCGTCGTCGCGGTCGACCATCGCGTACTCGGTGTCGTAGGCCAGGACCCAGAACAGGTTGCCCAGCAGCAACGCCCACGCGTGCGGCGGCACGGCATCGGCGACCGCCGACCACGCGGTGGCCGGCGCGCCGAGCACCGCGGCGAAGGCCATCGGGATACCGAAGCTGAAGGCCACGCCGAGCACCGCCTGCGGCATCGACACGACGCGCTTGGCCAGCGGGTACAGCAGCGTGATCGCCAGCGCCGCGAACGACAGCCAGATGGTCGGCGGATTGGTCGTCAGCACGAGCCCGAAGGCCGCCAGCGCCAGCGCGGCGCCGACGGCCAGCGCCTCGAGCACCGACACCGCCCCGGTGGTGACCGGGCGCTGCGCGGTGCGCTTGACGTGGCGGTCGAAGTCGCGGTCGGCGACGTCGTTGACACAACACCCGGCGCTGCGCATCAGGAAGGTGCCGAGCACGAACACGGCCACCAGGTGCCAGCCCGGGAAGCCGTCGGCCGCGATCCACAGTGCCGACAGCCCGGGCCAGAGCAGCAGCAGCCAGCCGGCCGGACGGTTCCAGCGGATCAGGTCGAGGTAGCGCGCGAGGCGCGTGGCGACCGGCGTGGACGGTGCGGCCAGGGTCATGGCTGGATTATCGGCGGCGACTCGACGTAGGATCCCGGCCATCGATACCTCGGTAGCCACCACGCGATGGATGCGATCATGCTGGCCTGCGTACGGCGCAGTGCCTGTGGCCTGCTGACGGCCGCCGCCCTCGGTCCGGCATTCTCGGCCACGCCGACGGCAGACGACTACGCGCGCCGGCCGGCCGTGCAGGTGGTCGGGGTGTCACCCTCGAACGGGCACGCGGCGATGCTCGTGCGCACGCCGAGGGGCCGCATCGCGCTGGCGACGGTGGGCCTGGACGAAGGTGCGCAGCCGCGCGTGATCGCCGCCTACGACGACGTCGACGTCGTTCGTGTGGCCTGGGTCAACGACCAGCGGCTCGTCTACCAGGTGCAGCAGCCCGGCCCGGTGGTGGAGTACGAGATGTGGGGCACCTTCGCCATCGACCGCGACGGCGAAGCCCACCGGCACCTGATCACGGCGCGCTCCGACACGGAGGCCGCCACCGGCAGCGCGATCAGGCAGCGCGTGCTGACGCGTGACTGGACCTACTGGAAACCGGTCGGCGACGGCAGCGACGATGTCTATGTCAAGCGCTGGGCCGACACCCTGGACCGCGGTCACCAGCCCCTGGCGATCGCGCGTGTCGACACGCGCTCGGCACGCCCGACGATCGTGTCGCACGGCCAGCCCGACAACGCCGACGGCTGGCTGTTCGACGCCACCGGGCGCCTGGCGGTGGTGACGACCACGTCGAAGAACCAGCAGAAGTTGTGGTGGCAGCCGTCCGCAGGCGAGCCCTGGAAGGTCGTGCACGAATGGACGCTCGACGGGCAGGGCGGGGTCAGGCCGCTGGCGCTCGAGGGCAACGGGACGCTGATCGTCTCGGCCGCGGTGCGCCGTGACACCGATGCGCTGCATGTCTTCGACCTGAAGAAGGGCGAGATCGACCAGGAGCCGCTCGTCGGGGTCGACCACTACGACGTCGAGTCGGCCCGCTTCGACCCGAGGGTGCAGCAGGTGGTCGGCGCGCCGGTGTACGCGCACCAGCCGATGACCGTCTGGTTCGACGAGGGGCTGGCAAGCGCACAGGCGGCGGTCGACAAGGCGCTGGCGGGGCGCAGCAACACGCTGCTGTGCAGCCACTGCGTCGGCGCGACGCGCTTCGTGGTGCACTCGACGAGCGACCGGCAGCCGGGCGAGTACTACGTCTACGACGCCCGCTCGAGTCGGCTGCGCCTGCTCGCGGCGTCACGTCCCTGGATCGACGAGGCAACACAAGGGCGGCGCAGCCATCACCTCGTCGCCGCCCGCGACGGCTTGACGCTGCCGGTGGTGGTGACGCACCCGGTCGCGATGCCGAGCGACCGGCCGGCACCCACCGTGGTGCTCGTCCACGGCGGCCCATGGGTCAACGGCGCCATGCTGACCTGGGACGCCGAGCCCCAGTTCCTCGCCGGACTGGGCTACCGGGTGCTGGAGGTCAGCTACCGCGGCACCACGGGACTGGGGTGGAAGCACTTCCGCGCCAGCTGGGGGCAGTACGGCCTCGCGATGCAGGACGACCTCGAAGACGCGGTGCTCTGGGCCGTCCGCGAGAAGCTCGCCGATCCCGAGCGCGTGTGCATCTACGGCGGCAGCTACGGCGGCTATGCGGCGCTGATGGGGCCGGTGCAGCACCCCGGGCGCTACCGCTGCGCCGTCAGTCACGTGGGCGTCACCGACCTCTCGCTGCTGTTCAGCGGCAACTGGACCGACATCGCATCGAACTGGCGCAAGCATTCGCTTCCGCAGCTGATCGGCGATCCGGTGAAAGACGCCGCGCGGCTGCGCGATCTCTCACCGGTGCACCGTGTGGGCGACATCAAGGTGCCGGTGTTGGTCGCACAGGGTCGCCGCGACCCGCGCGTGTCGCCCGAGCACGCCGACCGTTTCGTCAGCGCCGCGCGCCGCGCCGGCGTGTCGGTCGAACGCATCGACTACGACGAGGGGCACGGGTTCAGCCGGCCCGAGGCCGAGGCGGACTTCTGGAACAGGCTCGCGGCCTTCTTCGACAAGCACATCGGGCGCCGGTGACCGCGGCCTGCCCGGGACCGCGCACCGCCTGCCAGCCGTGCCGGACGCAGGGCCGGCAGGTATCGGGCGCGTTTCCGGAGCCCGCCTCAGGCCAGCTTGCCCAACGTGCCGGTGGCCTCGGCCAGCAGGTAGTAGACGGTGACACGGCTCTTGTGGTTGCTGCCCTTCATCTTCTCGGCCACGGCCTTCAGGCCGGCGTCGGCCGCGTCGGGCGCCAGCCCGAGCTTCTTGGCCGCGAAACCGTTGCGCACGGTCGCGACCTCCTGCTTGTCGGACAGCGCGACGACGGCCGAGTCGGCGTTGCGCAGCGCGATGCCGCAGTACTTGACGATCGCGTCGACGGCGGCGGCGTTGACGTCGGTGGTGAACTTGGCGATGTCGGCGGCGTAGTCGCTCATGCGTTTCTCCTGGATGTGGCGGGGTCGGACGGATGCGCCGCGAGCTTCGCATGGCGGCCCGGCGCTTCGGCCGCACGACCGCCATGCGCGACCCCGGGGATTCCCTGATCGGGCACCGCGGGCGGCCGGTTCAGCCGTCGAGCTGCTTCTGGAACACGAGCCCCGCGTGCTCGCGCAATGCGTGGAACTGGATCTTCGGCCAGTTGTCCTGCATGGCGCGCAACTCGCCGGCGTATTCCAGCAGCACGCAGGGGGCGTCCACGGCGTCCAGCGCCACGCGGTGCGCGTTGCCGTCGATGAAGCGCTGCAGCTCCTTGGCGCCGCCG
>CAZQPN010000154.1:0-6713 GCA_964595215.1 uncultured Rubrivivax sp.
GACGGCGGCCGGCATCGTCGCGCTCAAGCTCTACCCGGCCGGCGCGACCACCAACAGCGACGCCGGCGTGACCGACATCCGCAAGACCACCTCGACGCTCGAGGCGATGCAGCGCGCGGGCCTGCTGCTGCTGGTGCATGGCGAGGTGACCGACCCGGCGGTCGACGTCTTCGACCGCGAGGCGGTCTTCATCGAGCGGGTGATGACGCCGCTGAGGCGCGACTTCCCGGCCCTGAAGGTGGTCTTCGAGCACATCACGACGCGCGACGCGGCCCAGTACGTGCGCGACGCCGACGCCCACACGGCGGCCACGATCACCGCGCACCACCTGCTCTACAACCGAAACGCGCTGTTCGTCGGCGGGCTGCGCCCGCACTGGTACTGCCTGCCGGTGCTCAAGCGCGAGCAGCACCGGCTGGCGCTCATCGAGGCCGCGACCTCGGGCAGCCCGAGGTTCTTCCTCGGCACCGACAGCGCGCCGCACGCGGCGGCGCTGAAGGAGCAGTCGGTCTGCGGCGCCGGCTGCTTCACCGCGCCGGCCGCGCTCGAGATGTACGCCGAGGCCTTCGAGGCAGCCGGCGCGCTGGACCGCCTGGAGGCCTTTGCCAGCCACCACGGCGCGGGCTTCTACGGCCTGCCGCGCAACGCCGGCACGGTCACGCTGCGCCGCGCACCCCGTGTGCTGGCCGAGTCGCTGCCGTTCGGCGACACCGTCATCAAGCCGCTGCGTGGCGGCGAGACCCTCGCATGGAGCCTGGCATGAACGGTCAACCCAAGGTCGTGCTGCTGATCGACGCCGACAACGTCTCGATCGACGTCATCGAGCAGGCGGTGGCGCACCTGCTGGCCGAGTACGGCGCGCTGCACGTTCGGCGCGCCTACGGCACCGCCGAGAGTGCGGTCAAGGACCAGGCCACCTTCAAGCGCCTCGGGATCCGGCCGATGGTCAACCTGTCGACCGGCAAGAACTCGACCGACATCGCGCTCGCGGTCGATGCCATGGACCTGGCGATCGCCGAGCGGCCCGACATCGTCGCCATCGCGTCGTCGGACTCGGACTTCGCCCCGCTGGTGGCGCGGCTGCGCGAGAAGGGCTGCCGCGTCGTCGGCCTCGGCCAGGCCGGCAAGACCGGTGACGAGACGATCGCTGTCTACGACCTCTTCACGGTGCTGACGCACCGCAAGGGCGGCACGCCGACCGTCGGCACGGCGGCACGGGGCAGCGCGCGGCGTGGCCGTCCGGCGGCGCGCGTGGCGGAGGCGGCCCCACCCGCCCGCGCACGGTCGGCGCCCCCCGAGACCCCTCCCGCCCCGCCGTCCGAGGCGCCAGCCCCCGCCTCGGCACCGGCGGTCAAGGCGCCGCGCGCACGCAGCACGGCGCGTGGCGGGGCACGCAAGGCCACTGCACGCAAGACCGCGGTCCCCGCACCGACCCCTGCACCGGCCCCCGCACCGGCATCCGGGGCCAAGCCGGCGTCGGCGCCGGTGAGTGCCGGCGCGGCCGACAAGCTGGCACAGGTGCTGGCCGCGTTGCCGGAACTCGCCGACGGCCGGACCGTCGAATTGCGGCTGGCAGCCGAGCGTCTGCGCGACGCTGGCCTGATCGGCCGCAGCGGCAGCTCGACCCGGGTCTTCGGGGCCTTCCCCGAGTATTTCGAGCTGCTGCCGGCGAAGAACCCGAACAAGGTGCGGCTGCGGGACTGACGCGCGGCGCGACGGGCGCATGCCCCGGCTTGCCGGGGCAAAGACCCTGCGCCGCACCGACCGACCCTTGAACCGGGCCGCCGCGCCCTAACATCCCGCCCGTCTCGATCCCGACCCGGGGTCGTCCTGCTTGACCCGAGGCTTCATCTCCATGAAACGCATCGCCTTGTTCATCGCCACCAACCTGGCCGTCGTCGTCGTGTTGGGCATCGTCGCCAGCCTGCTCGGCGTCAACCGCTTCCTGACGGCCGAGGGACTGAACCTGGGCATGCTGCTCGGCTTCGCGGCCGTGATCGGCTTCGGCGGCGCGATCATCTCGCTGCTGATCAGCAAGCCGATGGCCAAGTTCAGCACCGGCGCACAGATCATCAACCAGTCGGCCGACCCGACGCACCGCTGGATCGTCGGCACCGTCGAGCGCTTCGCGAAGAAGGCCGGCATCGGCATGCCCGACGTCGCGATCTACGAGGGCGCGCCGAACGCGTTTGCCACTGGCGCGTTCAAGAACAGCGCGCTGGTCGCGGTGTCGACCGGGCTGCTGCAGAGCATGACGCGCGAGGAGGTCGAGGCCGTGATCGGTCACGAGGTCGCGCACGTCGCCAACGGCGACATGGTGACGCTGACCCTGATCCAGGGCGTGATGAACACCTTCGTCGTCTTCCTCTCGCGCGTCATCGGCTACTTCGTCGACCGCGTGATCCTGAAGAACGAGCGCGGTGTCGGCATCGGCTACTACGTGACGACGATCGTGCTCGACATCGTGCTCGGCGTGCTGGCGGCGGTCGTCGTGGCCTGGTTCTCGCGCCAGCGCGAGTACCGCGCGGACGCCGGTGCGGCACAGCTGATGGGCGACCGCCGGCCGATGATCAACGCGCTGGCGCGCCTGGGCGGGCTGCAGCCGGGCCAGTTGCCGCAGACCGTCGAGGCGATGGGCATCAGCGGCAAGGGCGGCGTGATGGCGCTGCTGTCGACCCACCCGCCGATCGCGGACCGCATCCGCGCGCTGCAGCAGCCGCAGTGAGGCTTTGCCGGCGGCCCGGGCCGCGGAACCTTCGGGGCCCGCATGGGACAATCCGGCGTGTGAAGCAGGCCAGACCGCCGCTGGCGCGAGACCCGAAAGGGTGCGCTGGAGGAAGGTCCGGACTGCACAGGGCAGCGTAGGAGTTAACGGCTCTCCACCGCGAGGTGAGGATCAGAGCAACAGAGACGAGTCGCTGTGGGGCGCCCGTGAGGGGTGTTCTGTGGGCCGCAAGGCCCGCAGCCACCCGCCGCGGGACAAACGCCCCGTGGCGGGTGAAACGGGCAATCTCTACGCGCAGCAACACCAAATAGGCCGGCTTTGATGCGGCCCGCGGAGCCGGCGGGTAGGTGGCACCGAGCCGGGTGGGCGACCCCCGGCCCAGAGGAATGGCGGTCACGCCGCGGTCCGTTCACGCGGACGGCGGCGCACAGAATCCGGCCTATCGGCCTGCTTCACACTTTTCACGCGGCTCGCGCGTCCGGCGCGCGACGGTCCTCAGGCCGGGACCACGATGCGGTGCGCCGCCTGCCAGCGCAGGCCATCCGCGCTGGCCGGCTGCAGCGTCATCGCCAGCGCCCGCTGCGCCTCGGCGTCGAGCCGGCGCCACAGGAAGTCGGCTGCGTTGCCCGTGTCGCCGTCGACGAACAGCTGCGAGCCCATCTCACCGAAGTTCGGGTGGCGCAGCTTGACGTGGATGTGCGGCGTCCGCCCCGGGTAGGGCACCGGCCGGATGGTGCGAAAGCGCAGCGCGCCGTCGGCACCGGCGACCGCGCTGCCGAAGCCCTGGAACGCGCCGTCGAAGCGACCCGCGGGTGCCTCCTGCCGCGGGTGTCGGTAGACCGCCAGCGCGTCGCACTGCCAGATCTCGACCTCGGCGCCGTCGACCACGCGGCCGTCGGTGTCGACCACCTGCAGCGCCAGCGCCAGGTGCTCGCCGCGCGCCGCGCCGGCCTGGCCGGCCACGCGTGTCAGGTCGGCGTCCCAGCCGCCGGCGGCGAAGGGCCCGCCGTCGCGCCAGCGGCGCGAGGGGTAGAACGGTCCGTCGGTCATGCCCGGCAGCACGCGGCCGGGGGCGGCGACGGCCGGCAGCCCCAGCGAGGCGGCGCTGCCGACGGCGGCGACGGTGGTGAGCAGCAGGCGACGACGGTGCATGGCGCCATTGAAGCACCTGGGGCGGACCCCTGGCTACACTCGGGTTTCTCCTCACACGATGAACCCCGACGCCCCGACCCTCTGGCGCGGTCCGCGCTGGTCGCTGGCCCTGCTGCTCGCCGCACTCTCGACGCTCGGGCCGTTCTCCATCGACACCTACCTGCCGGCGTTCACCGGCATCGCGGGGTCCCTCGGCGCCACGCCGGTGCAGATGCAGCAGACGCTGTCGAGCTTCCTGCTCGGCTTCGCGGCGATGAACCTGTTCCACGGCGCCCTGGCCGACAGCTTCGGCCGCCGGCCGGTCGTGCTGACCGGCATCGCGGTGTTCACGCTGGCGTCGGTGGGCTGCGCGCTGGCACCGTCGATCGGCTGGCTGGTGGCCTTCCGGCTGCTGCAGGGCCTGTCGGCCGGCGTCGGCACCGTGGTCGCGCGCGCCATCATCCGCGACATGTTCCCGCCCGCCGACGCGCAGCGGGTGATGTCGCAGGTGACGATCTACTTCGGTGTCGCGCCGGCCGTCGCGCCCATCGTCGGCGGCTGGCTCTTCGTCGGCCTCGGCTGGCGGTCGATCTTCTGGTTCCTCGCCATCGTCGGGGCGCTGCTGTGGTGGAACAACTGGCGCCGCCTGCCCGAGACGCTGCACGCGAGCCACCGGCAGCATTTCTCGCCCCGCCCGCTGCTGGCCGGCTACCGGCAGATGGTCGGCAGCGCGCGCTTCATGATGCTGGTGCTGGCCAGCGGCATCCCCTTCAACGGCATGTTCCTGTACGTGCTGTCGGCGCCGGTGTTCCTGGGCGAGCACCTGGGGCTGGCGCCGACGCAGTTCGCCTGGTTCTTCGTCTGCACCGTCGCCGGCATCATGGGCGGGGCCTGGACGTCCGGCCGGCTGGCCGGGCGCATCAAACTGCGCCACCAGGTGCGGCACGGCTTCCTGATCATGCTCGTGGTCTCGGTCGGCAACGTCGCGCTGAGCGCGACGCTGCCGCCGCACCCGGCCTGGGCACTGCCGCCGATCGCGATCTTCGCCTTCGGCTGGGCGATGGTGGTGCCGGCGGTGACACTGATGGTGCTCGACCAGGTGCCCGAGCGGCGTGGCATGGCGTCGTCGCTGCAGGCCTGCCTGGGCAGCTTCGCCAACGCGATGGTGGCTGGGGTCATCGCGCCGCTGGTGATGCACTCGATGCTCGGGCTGGCGCTGACCTCCGCCGCTTTCATGGGCGTGGGCGTGCTGGCCTGGGTCTGGGTCAGGCCGCGCCTGCTGTAGCGCCAGCGCACCCGCTGGGGCGACCGTCGGCGTGCCGGCGCTCAAGTTCGGCCCGCCCGAGCCGATCCCACTGGGCATGAAGGAAGGTCCCGCGATGCCCCGTCCTGCGCGCGCCGAGATGGCCGCGCGTCCATCGATCACCGCGGCTGCGCGGCTGCTGGGGACGGTCTCGGTGCTGGCGGCCGTCGTGCTGCTGACGCCGCCGCAGGCCCGCGCCGACGCCGCTGCGCATGCGCCGGCCCCCGCTCCAGCCGGGGACGCAGGCGCCACGGCCCTCGCCGCCGCGCCGGCGCAGGATCCAATGATGCACCTCAAGCGCCGGCTGCAGGAGACCCTGGGTGCGCGCCTGGCCGACGATGCGCGCGGCACGCACGAGCTGGAGGTGCCGCTGCGGCGACCATCGCCGCCGGCCGCCATCGCACGGGCGTCGGCGAAGGCCGCGCCGACGGCGTCCGGCGAACTGGCCGCGCGCGTGGCGGCCCACCGGGCCGGCAAGGATTCGGCCGGCCCGGGCGGCTGGGGCTACGCCGGCCCGCGCGGGCCGGCACACTGGGGCGATCTGCACCCGGACTATGAACTGTGCGGCCGCGGCGAGCGCCAGAGCCCGATCGACCTGCGCGACGGCATCGCGGTCGACCTGCACCCGGTGCAGTTCGAATACCGGCCGAGTCGCTTCTCGGTCATCGACAACGGCCATACGGTGCAGGTGCAGGTCGGCAACGGGAACTGGATCGCGGTCGGCGGCCGGCGCTACGAGCTCCAGCAGTTCCACTTCCGCCGGCCGTCGGAGGAGCGCATCGAGGGGCGGCAGTTCGAGATGTCGGTGCACCTGGTGCACCGCGACGCCGAGGGCCGGCTGGCCATCGTCGCCGTCGTCCTCGAGCGTGGCCCGGCACTGCCGACGGTCCAGCAGGTGTGGAACGACCTGCCGCTGGAGAAGCACGTCACGGTGCCCGGGCACGGCGAGATCGACCCGGCCGGCCTGCTGCCGGCCGACCGTCGCTACTACACCTACATGGGCTCGCTGACCACGCCGCCGTGCACCGAGGGCGTGCTGTGGATGGTGATGCAGCAGCCGGTGACGGCGTCGGTGCAGCAGATCGACATCTTCTCGCGCCTGTACCCGATGAACGCGCGCCCGGTGCAGCAGGCCTCGGGCCGGCTCATCAAGCAGTCGAACTGAGGCCGCGGCGGCGACGCCGGTCGGCGACGGTCAGGCCGGCGGCGGGCTGCGCCGCGTCGCCAGCAGCAGCGGCCACAACCACAGGCTGACCAGCCACAGCAGCAGCCGACCCACGCTCAGTGGCCGCGTCTCGTGGCGCGCCACGCGCATGAACAGCACCGCGGCGCCGACCACGACGTAGGCCAGCAGCACGCTGTACAGCGCCGCGCGCAGCCCGTAGCTGTCGCCGACGAAGTCACCCGCCAGCCGCGCCAGCAGGGCCGCGATGGGCACCGACAGCACCAGCGACACGGCCAGCCCCGCCAGCGCATGACGCAGCTTCCACAGCGGGTCATTGTCCATCATCGGCATTGTCCGGGGCGTTCGGTCCGTCGCGATTCTGCCCTGAG
>CAZQPN010000155.1:0-6666 GCA_964595215.1 uncultured Rubrivivax sp.
CGCGTGGCGGCGATGCTGGCCGAGCGCGGCCTGAAGCGCGGCACGAACGGCCTGCGGCTGATCATGATGTGCGAGGTGCCGAGCAACGCCATCCTGGCCGAGCAGTTCCTCGAGCATTTCGACGGCATGTCGATCGGATCGAACGACCTGACGCAGCTCACCCTCGGCCTGGACCGCGACTCCGGGCTGGAGCTGCTGGCGCACGACTTCGACGAGCGCGACCCGGCCGTCAAGGCGCTGATCTCGCGCGCCATCACGGCCTGTCGGGCGACCGGCAAGTACATCGGCATCTGCGGCCAGGGGCCGAGCGACCACCCGGACTTCGCCGACTGGCTGGCCGCCGAGGGCATCGGATCGATCTCGCTCAACCCGGACTCGGTCATCGAGACCTGGCGCCGGCTGGCCGCGAACTGACGCGCGCGCGCCGGCCGCCACGTCCGCGGACCCGGCGCGCGATGAGGGTAAGCCCGGTCGCGGACCGGCGTCCCGCGCCGGCCGGCGTCAGACCGCCGTAAGCGCGGGGGCGACCATCGGGTGGTGGATCCTGGCCCATGCTGACGCTCCTCAACGTTCTGCAGCTCGTGTTGTATGTCGCGCTGCTGTCCCTCGCGGGGCAGGGCCTGCTGGCGCTGCTGGCCGGATCGCGGCGCCACGCCAATCTCTTCTACCGGGTGCTGGCCACCGTGCCGCGGCCGTTCACGGCCGTCGTGCGGCGTCTGACGCCTGCACGGGTGGCCGACCGGCACGTGCCCGGGCTGACCTTCGCCCTGCTGCTGCCCGCCTACGTCGTGGTGACTGTCGAGAAGATCGCCCTGTGCCTGCGCATCGGCCTGGACGCATGCCGCTGAGGCCAGTGCTGCGCCGGCACGGCCTGGCGGCGGTGGCACGCGCGTGGGTGCTGCTGGGTCGTCCGCAGCCGGCCTGCGCCTGCCTGGACGCGCTGCTCGACCTGGACCCGGCCGCGGACCGTGCGCGCGCGGCCAGGGCCTACCTGCACGCGCAGGCCGGGCGCCTCGCCGCGGCCGCGGACGACTATCGGCGGCTGCTCGCGCGGCGGCCCGACGACGCGACGTCCTGGTTCAACCTCGGCTACGTGCAGCAGCAAGCCGGCGACGACGGGGCTGCGGTGCAGGCGTTCCACCGCGCCCTGGCGCTGGACGACCGGCTGGACCGCGCCTGGTACGGCAGCGGCCTGAGTCTGGTGCGGCTGGGCCGTCCTGACGAAGCGATCGCGGCCTTGCAGCGTGCGGCGTCGCTGCAGCCGATGAGTCCGCACGCCTGGGTGCAACTGGCGCGCCTGCAGCACGCGTGTGCGCGCCCACACGAGGTGCGGCGCATCGTCGAGCACCTGCGGCGCTTCGAGCCGGTCGCCGCGCGCCTGCTGTGCGACGAGACCCGGCTGCCGGCGTCCGCCAAGGGTGCGGCCCCATGATCAATCCTGGCGAGGGGTCGGCGACCCAGGGACGCGACCCCGATCCCGACCGGGCGCGGGCCTACTGGCGCAGCAACCTGCGCTTCAGCGCGGCGATGCTGGCGATCTGGTTCGTCGTGACCTTCGCCGTTGCGTATTTCGCGCGCGAACTCAGCTTCAGCCTGTTCGGCTGGCCGCTCAGCTTCTGGATCGCGGCCCAGGGCGCGATCCTCGTCTACCTGGCCATCGTCGCCGGCTACGCGCGGCGCATGTCGCGCCTGGACCGCGAGTTCGGCCTCGACGAGGGCGACTGAACGTGCCCGGGACGGCCGAACGCCACGCCTTCCGGCGCCGCCTGCACAAGGTCTACGCCTGGTACACGGGCGGCTTCATCGTCTTCGTGCTGTTCCTCGCGCTGCTCGAGCGGCTCGGCGTCTCCGGCCGCTGGATCGGCCTGGTGTTCCTGCTCGCCACGGTCGTGCTGTACGCCGGCATCGGCGTCATGAGCCGCACCTCCGACGCGGTCGAGTACTACGTCGCCGGCCGTCGCGTGCCGGCAATGTACAACGGCATGGCCACCGGTGCCGACTGGATGAGCGCGGCCTCGTTCATCGGCCTGGCGGGCACCCTCTACCTGACCGGCTATGGCGGGCTGGCCTTTGTGATGGGGTGGACCGGTGGCTACTGCCTGGTGGCGCTGCTGCTGGCGCCCTATCTGCGGCGCTTCGGGCAGTTCACCATTCCCGACTTCCTCGGCGCCCGCTACGGCGGGCACGCCGCGCGCACCGTCGGCCTGCTGGCGGCCATCCTGTGTTCGTTCACCTACGTCGTCGCGCAGATCCTGGGTGTCGGCGTCGTCACGTCCTACCTGACCGGCCTCGAGTTCACGATCGGCGTCTTCGTCGGCCTGGGCGGCGTGCTGGTGTGTTCCTTCCTTGGCGGCATGCGCGCCGTGACCTGGACGCAGGTGGCGCAGTACATCATCCTCATCATCGCCTACATGCTGCCGGTGGTGTGGCTGTCGGTGAAGCAGACCGGCGTGCCGGTGCCGCAGCTGGTCTACGGGGAGCAGCTGCAGAAGGTCACCGCGCTGGAGCAGCAGCTGATCGATGACCCCCGGGAGCGCGAGGTCGTGGCCGTCCATCAGGCGCGTGCCGACCGGCTGACCGAGAAGCTGCGCGACATCCCGGCCGCGCTGGCCTCGGAGCGGGCCTCGATCGAGGCGCGGCTGGCCGAGCTGAAGGAGGTCAACGCGCCGCTGGCCGAATACCAGGCCACCGAGCGCGAGCTGACGGCGCTGCCGCCCGACGAGGCGGCGGCGCGCGAGGCCTGGACGCGGGCGCGCGACGCGGCGCAGGCGCGCGCCCGCCCGCTGGCCGGCATGCCGCGTCACGCCACGCCCTACGCCGGCGACCCGGACGGCAACGCCGCCGAGCGCGAGGCCTTCGACACCTCGCGCCGCAATTTCCTCGCCCTGGTGTTCTGCCTGATGGTCGGCACGGCGGCGCTGCCGCACATCCTGATGCGCTACTACACGACGCCGTCGGTGCGCGAGGCGCGCGAGTCGGTGACGTGGTCGCTGCTGTTCATCGGCCTGCTCTACGTCACCGCGCCGGCGCTCGCGGTGCTCGTCAAGTTCGAGATCTTCAGCGTGCTCGTCGGCACGCGCTTCGACGAGCTGCCGGACTGGATCGCGACCTGGAGCCGGGTCGACCCGTCGCTGCTGTCGGTCAGCGACGTGAACGGCGATGGCGTGCTCCAGCTGGGCGAGCTGCGCATCGGCAGCGACATCGTCGTGCTCGCGACACCGGCGATTGCCGGCCTGCCTTACGTCGTCACCGGCATGGTGGCGGCCGGCGGGCTGGCCGCCGCGCTGTCGACGGCCGACGGCCTGCTGCTGACGATCGCCAACGCGCTGTCGCACGACGTCTACTACAAGATGATCGACCCGAGCGCATCCACCGCGCGGCGGGTGGCGATCTCGAAGGCGCTGCTGCTGATCGTCGCGCTGGCCGCCGCCGCGGTGGCGGCACAGCGGCCGGCCGACATCCTGTTCCTGGTCGGCTCTGCGTTTTCGCTCGCAGCGTCGGCCTTCTTCCCCGCGCTGGTGCTCGGGATCTTCTGGAAGCGGGCCAACGCCTGGGGTGCGGTCAGCGGCATGGTCGCCGGGCTGGCGGTCACGGCCTACTACATGACGACCTCGCAGCAGTGGCTGCGCAGCGCCGCCGGCCTGACCGGGCCGGTGGAGCTGTGGTGGGGGATCGAGCCGATCTCGGCGGGTGTCTTCGGCGTGCCGGTCGGTTTCGTCGTCGTCGTCGTCGTCAGCCTGCTGACCCGGCCGCCGCCGCCGCAGGTGCAGTCGCTCGTCGAGGACGTGCGCTACCCTCAGCGCCCGGCGCCCGACGCGCCGCCGTCGTCGTCCTGAGCCGGCCCGGACGGCATCGACCGGGCGCGACCACCACGGCTGCCGTCGTGCGGTTATACTGATGGGCTTTCCCTTGCCGCACCCGGCTCTCCCAGACGCACCGGGGCGGCTTCCATCACTGGAAACCACAAGGAGTATCCATGCGTCACTACGAGATCGTTCTGTTGATCCATCCGGATCAGAGCGAACAGGTTCCGGCCATGCTGGAACGCTACAAGGGCCTGGTCACCGCCGGCGGCGGCCAGGTGCATCGGGTCGAGGACTGGGGGCGGCGCCAGCTGGCCTACATGATCCAGAAGCTCGCGAAGGCGCATTACCTGTGCCTGAACATCGAGTGCAGCAAGGAAGTGCTGGCCGAGCTGGAGACGGGCTTCCGCTTCAACGACGCCGTGCTGCGCCACCTGACGGTCGCCCGCCCCAAGGCGGACACCGCGCCGTCGGTGATGATGAAGGCCGTCGAGCGCGAGGAGGCCCGCAAGGCCAGCCAGCAGGAGTCCGCGGCCTGACGGCCGGCGCCTCGCGCGTCGGCACGTCGGCGTCCGCCGCCACCCGTCTGCTCTACCGGTGAACCGACTGCTGCTGTCGGCCACCGTGACGGAGCGGGGAGCGCTGCGATACACCCCCGCCGGTCTGCCTGCCCTGGACATGGTGCTCACGCACGCGTCCGAGGTCGAACAGGCCGGTCACACCCGCCGGGTCTCGCTGGAGATCAAGGCGGTGGCGATCGGGGACATCACGGCGCCGCTGGGGCGGCTGGCGCTCGGCGGCCAGGCCTCGTTCGCGGGTTTCCTGGCGTCGGCGCGCAACGGGCGCGGCTGCATCTTCCACGTCACCGAGCTGGCCGATGTGGCCACCTCGTCCCCCTGATCCGATATCGATTCGCAAGGAGTTCAACATGCCCCCACCACGTGGCAAAGGCCGTTTCAGCAAGGACAAGCGCGGCAAGCGCAACACCCAGTCGCTGCTGTTCCGGCGCAAGCGGTTCTGCCGCTTCACCGTCGCCGGCGTTGAGGAGATCGACTACAAGGACGTCGACGTCCTGCGTGACTTCATCGGCGACAACGGCAAGATCACGCCGGCGCGTCTGACCGGCACGCGCGCGTACTACCAGCGCCAGCTCGGCACCGCGATCAAGCGGGCGCGCTTCCTGGCGCTGCTGCCGTTCAGCGACCAGCACAAGGTCTGAAGGAGCACGCCATGCAAGTGATCCTGCTGGAGAAGATCAGCCACCTCGGCAACCTCGGTGACGTGGTCCGTGTCAAGGACGGCTACGCCCGCAACTTCCTGATCCCGACCCGGCTGGCGCGGCGCGCCACCGAGGCGGCGATCAAGGAGTTCGAGCAGAAGCGCGCCGAACTCGAGAAGGCGGCGGCCGACAAGCTCGCCACCGCGCAGGCGCTGGGCACCAAGCTCAGCGGCCAGCACGTGCGCATCGCGCAGAAGGCCGGCGTCGACGGCCGCCTGTTCGGTTCGGTGACCAACGCCGACGTCGCCGCGGCGCTCGAGCGAATGGGCCTGGGCGTGCACAAGTCGCAGGTCCGCATGCCCGACGGGCCGCTGAAGACCGTCGGCGAGCACCCGGTCACCGTCGTGCCCCACACCGACGTCGTCGCCGAGCTGACGGTGCACGTCGTCGCGCAGGCGGACTGAGTCTGCGTTGATCCCGGCCGGGATCGGGCGTAAGCTCGGTCCCGGATGTCGAGGCCGGCTTTGCCGGCCTCGTTCGTTTCGGCGTCACGCTGTCCCCAGTGGCTGCACGCCTTGTCCACAGCCTTGTCCACAGAGCCCCCCGGCGAATCCCGATGAGCGCGACCTTCTCCTCCCCCGGTACCGGTGCGCGCGACGACGAGGTCGCGCGCCTTCGAGTGCCGCCGCACTCGATCGAGGCCGAACAGAGCGTGCTCGGAGGTCTGCTGCTGGACAACCTCGCCTGGGACCGCGCTGCCGACCTGCTGACCGAGGGCGACTTCTACCGCCTCGAGCACCGGCTGATCTTCACTGCCATCGGCACGCTGATCGGCGCCAGCAGGCCGGCCGACGTCATCACGGTCTTCGAACAGTTGCAGCAGCATGGCAAGGGGGAGGACGCCGGCGGCCTCGGCTACCTGAACGCACTGGCGCAGAGCGTGCCGAGCGCGGCCAACCTGCGCCGCTACGCGGAGATCGTGCGCGAGCGCGCGATCCTGCGCAAGCTGATCGCCGCCAGCGACGAGATCGCGACCACCGCCTTCAACCCGCAGGGCCGGGCGGTGTCGCAGCTGCTCGACGAGGCCGAGTCCAAGGTGCTGAAGATCGGCGAGGAGGGCGCGCGCCAGCGCCAGGGCTTCCAGCCGATCGACAAGCTCGTCGTCGACCTGATCGACCGCGTGACCGAGCTGTACGAGAACGGCGCCGAGGACGTCACCGGCGTACGCACCGGCTTCTACGACCTCGACCGCCGCACCGCCGGGCTGCAGAAGGGCGACCTGCTGATCCTGGCGGCGCGACCGTCGATGGGCAAGACGGCCTTCGCGGTCAACATCGCCGAGAACGTGGCGGTGCACGAGGGCCTGCCGGTGCTCATCTTCTCGATGGAGATGGGCGCGGCCCAGCTGGCGCTGCGCCTGGTGGGCTCGCTCGGCCGCATCGACCAGACGCACCTGCGCACCGGCAAGCTGGGCGACGACGAGTGGGGCCGGCTGGCCGAGGCGGTCGACAAGCTCAAGCAGGCGCAGATCTTCATCGACGAGACACCGGCGCTGACGGTGGCCGAGTTGCGCGCCCGCGCGCGCCGGATGGCGCGCCAGTTCGGCGGCACGCTCGGGCTGATCGTCATCGACTACCTGCAGCT
>CAZQPN010000156.1:0-6622 GCA_964595215.1 uncultured Rubrivivax sp.
CGGCCAGGACATCCTGGTGCCGAAGAACGCGATCGCGACCGCCGTCGAGGGGCAGGTCGTCTCGGTCGAGCTGACCGAGCCACCGTCGCTGCACGCGCAGCCGGTGGGCCGCGTCGTCGAGGTGCTCGGGGAGATCGACGACGCCGGCATGGAGATCGAGATCGCGGTGCGCAAGTTCGAGGTGCCGCACCTTTTCTCGCCCGAGACGCTGGCCCAGGCCGCGGCGCTGCCCGAGAAGCTGCGCCCGGTCGACCGCCGCCACCGCATCGACCTGACCGACGTGCCGCTGGTGACGATCGACGGCGAGGACGCGCGCGACTTCGACGACGCTGTCTACTGCGAGCCGTTCAAGCGCGGTCGCGGCAAGTCCGCGGTCGAGGGCTGGCGCCTGCTGGTGGCCATCGCCGACGTCAGCCACTACGTCAAGCCCGGCGAGCCGCTGGACGCTGACGCCTACGAGCGTGCGACCTCGGTCTACTTCCCGCGCCGCGTCATCCCGATGCTGCCGGAGAAGCTGTCCAACGGCCTGTGCTCGCTCAATCCCGAGCAGGACCGGCTCGCGATGGTGTGCGACATGGTCGTCGACGTCGGCGGCAACGTCAGCGCCTACCAGTTCTATCCGGCCGTCATCCGCTCGCACGCGCGGCTGACCTACAACGAGGTGGCGGCCGTGCTCGGCAACACGCGCGGGCCGGAGGCCGTGCGGCGATCCGACCTGCTGCCGCACCTGGTGCACCTGCACGAGGTCTTCAGGGCGCTGCTGAAGTCGCGGTCAGAGCGCGGCGCGGTGGACTTCGAGACCACCGAGACGCAGATCGTCTGCGACGCCGACGGCCGGATCGAGAAGATCGTGCCGCGCACGCGCAACGACGCGCACCGGCTGATCGAGGAGGCGATGCTGGCGGCCAACGTCTGCGCCGCCGACTTCATCGCCGAGGCCGAGCATCCATCGCTGTACCGGGTTCACGAGGGCCCGACGCCGGAGAAGCGACTGGCGCTGCAGAACCAGCTGCGTGCGCTCGGCCTCGGGCTGCACCTGAGCGACGAGCCGACACCGGGCGAGATGGCCGCGATCGCCGAGGCGACCAAGGACCGACCCGACGCCGTGCAGATCCACACCATGCTGCTGCGCGCGATGCAGCAGGCCGTCTACACGGCCGACAACGCCGGCCACTTCGGCCTCGCCTATCCGGCCTACACCCACTTCACGAGCCCGATCCGCCGCTACCCGGACCTGCTCGTGCACCGCGTCATCAAGGCCTTGCTGGGCAAGAAGCGCTACCAGATCTCGCTGTCGGACACCGTGCCGCTGCCCGCGCCGCGCAAGCCCAGGCGTGCACCGGCGCGCAGCGCCAAGGCCGGCGCCGGCAAGAAGGCCAAGGCCAGCCTGCAGGAGCTCGAGCTGTGGGAGTTCGCCGGGCTGCACTGCAGCGCCAACGAACGCCGCGCCGACGAGGCCTCGCGCGACGTCGAGGCCTGGCTCAAGTGCCGCTACATGCGGGACCGCCTGGGCGAGGAGTTCGACGGCATCGTCAGCGGCGCGGCCGCCTTCGGCCTGTTCGTGACGCTCGAGGGCTTGTACGTCGAGGGCCTGGTGCACATCACCGAGCTCGGCGGCGAGTACTACCGCTTCGACGAACTGCGCCAGGAACTGCGCGGCGAACGCAGCGGCGTGCGATACGGCATCGGCACGCGCGTTCGGGTGCAGGTGATCCGGGTCGACCTCGACGGCCGGCGCATCGATTTCCGGATCGTCCGCCCGGGCGACGACGAGCGGCCGCTGCCGGCAGGCCGGCCGCGGCGCGGGCGCAGCGAGACCGGCAGCGCGACCGAGGAACTGGCCGCCGTGAAGGCGGCCGACCGCGCCGTCAAGCAGGCACGCGGTCGCACGCGGGCCGCGCAGGCGATCACCGCGGGGCCAACCGGCAAGACATCGCGCGGCGGCAAGGCGGCTGGCGCGCGCAAGACCGGGGGTCGCACCCGCCGCTGAGCCGGTGACCGTGTCCGGCGTGATGCCTCTGATGTGGCCCGGCTCCGGGCTGGAGGTGTGTGCCGGCGTGCGTCAGCGCGCCGCGCGGCGCAGCCCGTCGACGAGTTCGCTCGCGCGCAGGGCCGGCGGTGCACCCGCCGCCGCGGCACGGTCGGCGACCGCGCCGTGGGCGAACACCGCAGCCTCGGCCGTCTCCAGCGCCGGGCCGCCGCCGCGGGCCCAGCAGCCGGCGATCCAGCCTGCGAGCACGTCGCCCGTGCCGGCGGCAGCCAGCAGCGCGTTGCCGGTGGGATTGATCCGCAGCCTTCCGTCCGGGGCGGCGGTCACGCTGCCCGAGCCCTTCAGCACCGTGACCGCGCCGAAGCGCGCCGCCAGCGTGCGCGCCGCGCCCAGCCGGTCGTGCTGGACGTCTGCGGCGCAGACGCCGAGCAGCCGTGCCGCCTCGCGCGGGTGCGGCGTCAGCACCGTCGGCCGACCTCGGCGGCCGCGAGCCTCCAGTGCGGCCGCCAGCGCGGTGTCGGTGGCGACGGCGTTCAGCGCATCGGCGTCGAGCAGCAGCCGCTGCGCATGGCCGACCAGCGGTGGCAGCATGGCGGCGATCGCGTCGCCGCCGCCGCAGCCGGCAGCCACCGTCAACGCGGCCAGCCGCGCCGGATCCAGCCAGGTGGCGGCCTCGCGTTGCATCAGTTCGGGCCAGACCGCGTCGACCGACGGTGGTCGGCCATCGAGCGCGACCAGGAAGACGCGGCCGGCGCCGGCCGCCAGCGCGGCGCGTGCCGCCAACTGAGCCGCGCCCGCCATGCCCGGCGCGCCGCCGACGATGGCGACGTCGCCGAAGCTGCCCTTGTGCGATGCGTGGGGTGCCAGCACGCCGATTGACGTCTGCATTCGGGCGTCGGGCGGCCCGGCCAGCCATGACGGGCTGTCGGGCAGCGGCGCCGGCGCACCCAGGTCGTCCAGCCAGACACGGCCGGCGTGGTCGCGTCCATCGGCCGTGAACAGCCCGGGCTTGAGCGTCAGCAGCGAGAGCGTGTGGTCGGCGCGCACCGCCTGCCGACCCAGCGGCCGGCCTCGATCCGGGTCCAGGCCGCTCGGCAGGTCGACCGCGATCACCGGCCGTCCGCTGGCATTCAGCGCGGCGATGGCCCGCGCCAGTGCGCCCTCGGGGGCACGTGTCGCGCCGATGCCCAGCAGGCCGTCGATCAGCAGGTCGGCGTCCAGCGCCTCCGGCAGCGTGGTTTGCGGCAGCAGGCCTTGCGCCTGCGCCATCGCAAGCGCCCACGCGGCGTCGGCCGGCAGGCGGGTCGCGTCGCCGACCAGGACGACGCGTGCCTGCCAGCCTTGTTGCCCAAGCGCGCAGGCGGCGATGACCGCGTCGCCGCCGTTGTTGCCCGGCCCCGCCAGCGCAATCACCGAGCGACCGTGCGGTGCGCAGGCGAGCGCCAGCCGCGCGACCGCACGGCCGGCGAGCGCCATCAGGGCGTGCGGCGGCGTGGCGGCAAGCCCCCGTGCTTCGATCGACCGCGTGGCGGCGGCGTCGAACAGCGGCCACGCGCGGGTGGCGGGTAGAACGGGATACAAGGTCTCGCCCGCGCGGGCAGGGTGGTGGGGAGTGGCGTCGAGGTTCACGGCATCGGCATGGGATCGAGAGCGGCGCCGGACGCGTCGAGCCGCCCGGTGCCCGAGCGTCTCATGCCAGCCGGTCGATGCCCAGCCCCTGCGGATCGACCGCGGGCGCGCGGCTGGCGATCAGGTCGGCGAGCAGGCGGGCCGAGCCGGCGGACAGCGCCCAGCCGCTGGCGCCGTGGCCGAGGTTGAGCCAGAGGCCGGGCTGGCCGCTGGCGCCGATCACCGGCGGGCCGTCCGGCAGCGTCGCGCGCGCGCCCTTCCAGCGCTGCGCCTGCGCCAGCTGCGCCGCGCCGGGGAACCAGTCGTGCAGCACCTGGTACAGGGTGGCGACGGCGCCAGGGTGGAATCGCTCCGGGCGGCCGCCGATTTCGGCGCCACCGGCCACGCGCACGCGCTGGCCTAGGCGCGAGATCGCGACCCCGTAGCGCTCGTCCGTCAGCGCCGCCTGCGGGCCGAGCATCCCGTGCCCGTCGACGTGACGCAGCGGCGCGGTCAGCGAGTAGCCCGACACGGGCACGAGCGGAAGGCGCAGCCCGACCGGCGCCAGCAATGACGCGGCCTGCGCTCCGGCGCAGAGGACGACGGCATCGAAGCGCTCTTCGCCCTCGTCGGTCACCACCGTCGTCGGCGTGCCCGGTCGCAGCGCCGTCACCGTGCGGCGGAAGCGGAAGCTGGCGCCCAGCCGCTGCGCCTGTGCCTTCAGGCCGTGCGCGAACTGGCGGCAGTTGAGCACGCCGTCGCGCGGAAGGTAGATCGCCGCGCGCAACGGCGTGGCCTCGTTCAGCCTGGGCTCGCGCTGACGCGCGCGCTCGGCGTCGAGCAGCTCGAACGGCACACCGAGCTCGCTCAGCAGCTTGATCCCGGCGCGTGCCTGGCGCAGCTCCTGCTCGCGCCGCAGCAGCACCATGTGGCCCTGGGCGCGCTCGGTGTCGAGCCGAAGCTCGGTGCGCAGCGCCTCCAGCCGGTCGCGGCTGAACTCGGCCAGCCGGACCATGCGCGCCCGGTTGGCGGCATGCGCGTCGGGCTGGCAGGCGCGCCACCAGCGCCAGCCCCAGGGCGCCAGCCGCAGCGCCGCCAGCGGGGCGATGCGCAGCGGGGCGTGGCGCGCGAGCAGCTGCGACAGCAGCCTGCGCGGCATGCCGGGCGCCGCCCAGGGCGCGACATGGCCGGGCGACAGGACGCCGGCATTCGCGAAGCTCGCGCCGCCGGCCACGGCCTCGTCGCGCTCGAAGACGACCACCTCGTGACCGTCGGCCGCGAGCTCGTACGCGGAGGTGACGCCGACGATGCCGGCGCCGACGATGGCGATGCGCATGACGCTCAGCCCGCCTGCGCGGCGTGCGTGGCCGCCAGCGCCGCCTCGACGGCACCGCCGACGGACAGCACCTGCGCGTCCTGGCCGCCGCTGGCGAACAACATGAGCCCGACCGGCCAGCCGCCCGGCGGGTGGCACGGCAGGCTGAGCGCGCAACCGTCGAGGAAGTTCACGACCGAGGGGTTGCGCAGCAGCAGCGCGTTGACGCGGAAGAACGCCTCGTCGTCCGCCGCGAGCGGCGCGATCGGCGGCGCGACGACAGGCACGGTGGGGGCGAGCAGGGCGTCGAAGCCGGCGATGCTGGCGCTCATGCGCACGATCCAGTCGCGCCGCGCGGCCAGCAGGTCGATGTAGTCGGCCGCCGAGATCGCGGCCCCGCGGCGGATCCGCGCAGCCACCCGCGGGTCGTAGTCGGCTTCGCGCTCGCCCAGGCGGTGGCGATGCCAGGCCCAGCTTTCGGCGGCGGCGAAACCGCCCTGCGCGTTGAGCCCGGCCAGCTCGCCGAGCTCGGCCAGGGCGACGTGTTCGACCTCTGCTCCGGCGTTGCGGAGGCACTGCAGCGCGGCGTCGAAGGCGTCTGCGACCGCCGGCTCCAGGGCGTCGAGCATCAGTGTCGTCGGCACCGCCAGCCGGCAGTGGCGCAGCGGTCGGGCGGTCAGCGGAGCCGGACGTTGACCGGCGAGCAGGTCGTGCAGCAGCGCCGCGTCACGCACCGATCGCGTGATCGCGCCGGCTGTGTCGAGCGTCGACGACAGCGGCAGGGTGCCGTCCAGCGGCGTCATCCGCTGCGTCCCCTTGAATCCCACCAGGCCCTGCAAGGCAGCCGGTATGCGCAGCGAGCCGCCGGTGTCGCTGCCGAGCGCAGCCCAGGCCGCACCCAGCGCGACGCTGGCAGCGCCGCCCGAAGTCGAGCCGCCGGGAATGCGTGGCGTCGGATCGAGCGCCGCCGTGGCCGGGTTGGCGGGCGTGCCGCGGTGCGGATTCAGGCCGACGCCGGAGAACGCGAACTCGCTCAGGTTGGTGTGTCCGACGAGGGCCGCGCCGGCGGAGCGCAGACGGGCGACGACGCTGCAGTCGGACGCCGCCGGGGCGGCGTCGGCGAGCGTGCGGCTGCCGGCGGTCGTCGGTTGGCCGGCGACGTCGAAGAGGTCCTTCACCGAGACCGCGAGGCCAGCCAGCGGCGGCAGCGGTGCGCCGGCCGCGGCCAATGCGTCGATCGATCGTGCCTGCGTCCGCGCCATGTCGTCGAAGCGGCGCAGGTAGACGGCGTCCGCGGCGCGGCCATCGGCGCACTGCAGCGCCTCGTCGACGAGCGCGGCGGCCGTGGTGTCGCCCCTGGCGATGCGGGCGCGCGCGTCGTGGATGTCGGTCTGACCGCGTGCTAGAATCATTGGGTTTGCCTGGATCAGGCCTTGGGTGGGTGACGGAGCGATGCCGCGGTTCGATGCGGGGGCTCCGCTCGCTGCCTGACGGCACGGTCCGGTGTCAGACGACGCAGCGAACCCGGCGGCCGAGAGGTGTCGTGTCCCGCGCAGCGCCCCACGGGGCGTGGCCGGGGGCGATGAGCGCCGGGATTCTAGACCCAACCTTCGGAGTTTCCATGTCTGTCTCCATGCGTGAAATGCTGGAAGCCGGTGTCCATTTCGGACACCAGACGCGCTTCTGGAACCCCCGGATGGCCCCGTACA
>CAZQPN010000157.1:0-6612 GCA_964595215.1 uncultured Rubrivivax sp.
ACGACCGACAAGGCCAGGCCGATGCCCAGCTGCTCCAGCGGCTGCGGGTTCAGCAGGCGGTCGACGGCGGCCCACACGATGGCCAGCGCCGCGACCAGGATCAGCGCGCCCTCGAAGCCGCTGGAGAAGTACTCGGCCTTGTGGTGGCCGTAGGGGTGCTGCTCGTCGGGCGGCTGCGCGGCCAGCGTCACCATCATCAGCGCGAAGGTGGCGCCGGCCAGGTTGACCAGCGACTCCAGCGCGTCCGACAGCAGGCCGACCGACCCGGTGAGCCACCAGGCGCCGGTCTTGAGCGCGATCGTCGCCAGTGCGACGGCGACCGACAGCTTCAGATAGGACGCGACCTGCATGCGGGCATTGTGGCTGCGTCGCCATCGGCACGGTCCAGCGGCCGACCCCCAGCGGGGCGCAGGCCACCGTGCGCGTCAGGCCAGCGTCACGCGCGCGAACTTGCGCTTGCCCACCTGCAGCACCAGGGTGCCGGCGGCGACCTTGAGCGCCTTGTCGCTGACCACCGCGCCGTCGATGCGCACGCCGCCCTGCTCGACCAGGCGCATGGCCTCGCTGGTCGACGGCACCAGGCCGGCCTGCTTGAGCAGCGCGCCCACGCCCAGCGGGGCGCCGGCGAGCGTGATCTCGGGGATCTGGTCGGGCACGCCGCCGGCGGTACGGCGCGCGAAGTCGGCCTCGGCCTCGTCGGTGGCGGCGCGGCCGTGGAAGCGCTCGGTGATCTCGCGCGCGAGCATCACCTTGGCGTCCTTCGGGTTGCGGCCGGCATCGACCTCGGCCTTCAGGCGCGCGATCTGATCCTCCGGGCGGAACGACAGCAAGGTGAAGTACTTCCACATCAGCGTGTCGCTGATCGACAGCAGCTTGGCGAACATCTGCGCCGGCGGCTCGCTGATGCCGACGTAGTTGCCCTTGCTCTTGGACATCTTCTCGACGCCGTCCAGGCCCTCGAGCAGCGGCATCGTCAGGATGCACTGCGGCTCCTGGCCGTACTCCTGCTGCAGCTGCCGGCCGACCAGCAGGTTGAACTTCTGGTCCGTGCCGCCGAGCTCGAGGTCGCTCTTGAGCGCGACCGAGTCGTAGCCCTGCATCAGCGGGTAGAGCAGCTCGTGCACCGAGATCGGCAGCCCGCCCTTGAAGCGCTTCGAGAAGTCGTCGCGCTCCATCATGCGCGCCAGCGTGTAGCGGGCGGCGAGTTCGATCATGCCGCGCGCGCCGAGGGCGTCGCTCCACTCGCTGTTGTAGCGGATCTCGGTGCGCTCGGGGTCCAGCACCAGGCTGGCCTGGGCGTAATAGGTGCGCGCGTTGGCCTCGATCTGCTCGCGCGTCAGCGGCGGGCGCGTGCTGTTGCGGCCCGACGGGTCGCCGATCATCGACGTGAAGTCGCCGATCAGGAAGATCACCGTGTGGCCCAGGTCCTGCAGCTGGCGCAGCTTGTTGAGCACGACGGTGTGGCCGATGTGGATGTCCGGCGCCGTCGGGTCCAGGCCGAGCTTGATGCGCAGCGGCCGGCCGCTGGCCTCGGCACGCACCAGCTTGGCCACCCAGTCGCCCTCCGGCAGCAGCTCCTCGCAGCCGCGGCGGGTCACGGCCAGGGCGTGCCGCACGCCCTCCGACAGGTGGGCGTCGGGGCCGGACGGCCCGGCAACGGCGGTGACCAGATCGCTCATGCGGGGTTCTCAGGGAATATTCGTGGCAAATGCACGCCGGGCGGCGCTTATACTTCAACGCAACCCCCCCAAGTTCGGGAGGCGGGCCCACCGAGCCGACAACTTGGCATGCCGCGTGCATGCATCTCGTTTCGGGCAGCGCGCCAAACCATTGATTCTAGAGGCCGGCAGGCCGCAGCCATCGGGATCCGCACCCCGTGACATCCATCGAGGACTGGGCGCAGCGCGCCACCGATTTCCACCGCCGGCATCGGCGAGCGGTCAATGGCGCCGTGATCGCCCTCGGCGTCGGCTTCTCCGCGCTCGCCTTCGGCATCGCCCCGCTGGCGCCGGATGCGGCTGATCTGCCTCAGCGCACGGTCGTCGAGGACATCGAGCTCGAAGGGCTGGAGGCGCAGCTCGAGGCCCTGGCCAACCAGGAGTTCGAAGTCAGCCGCGCCGACCTGACGCGCCCGACCGACACCCCGGCCGGGCTGCTGGCGCGCCTGGGCGTCGTCGACGAGGAGGCCGCGGCCTTCCTCCGCAGCGACGTCACGGCCAGCCGTGTCCTGCGCGGCCGGCCGGGCAAGATGGTGCAGGTCCAGGCCGGCGCCGATGGCCGCCTGGTGCAGCTGGTCGCGCGCTATCCGTCCGAGCGGCCGGAGAAGTTCGAGACCCACTTCACCCGCTTGACGCTGGAGCGCGTGGCCGGTCATTGGCAGGCCCGCCTCGAAGACGCCCCGCTGTCGTCGCAGGTGCGCCTGGGCAGCGGCACGATCGAGTCATCGCTGTTCGCCGCCGCCGACGCCGCCCGCATCCCCGACACGATCTCGATCCAGATGGCCGAGATCTTCTCCAACGAGATCGACTTCCACCGCGATCTGCGCAAGGGCGACACGTTCAGTGTCGTCTACGAGGCACTGACCGCCGACGGCGAGCCGATCACCTGGAACGACGGCACCGGCCGTGTGCTGGCAGTCGAGTTCGTCAACGCCGGCAAGGCCTACCAGGCGGTGTGGTTCCCGGCCGCCGGTGCGCGCGGCGGCTACTTCGCCCTCGACGGCACGAGCAAGCAGCGCATGTTCCTCAGCAGCCCGATGGCGTTCTCGCGCGTCACCTCGGGCTTCGGGCGGCGCATGCACCCGATCCTGAAGTCCTGGCGCCAGCACAAGGGGGTCGACTACGCGGCGCCCACGGGCACGCCAATCCGCAGCGTCGGCGCCGGCGTGGTGGATTTCGCCGGCCAGCAGAACGGTTACGGCAACGTCGTCGAGGTACGCCACCCGAACGGCCGCAAGACGCTGTATGCGCACATGAGCCGCATCGACGTGCGCAAGGGCCAGCGCATCGAGCAGGGCCAGACCGTCGGCGCCGTCGGCTGCACGGGCTGGTGCACCGGTCCGCACCTGCACTTCGAGTTCCACGAGAACGGCATGCAGAAGGATCCTCGGCTGATCGCGCGCGCCTCCGAGGCGGTGACGCTGCCGTCGGCACAGCGTGCGGCGTTCGAGACGCGGGTCGCGTCCTACAAGGTCAAGCTCGAGATCGCCGAGTCGCTGATCGGCGTGCGGACCGAGGCCGAGTAGCGGAGGCGGGGCGGCTCGGTCCGTCCCCATCGCTGCCCCGGCTGTCGATCGTCCCGCTGCTGTCCGCGACGTCCCGCCGACCGCGATGGCCTGGTACATCGGACTGATGTCGGGCACCTCGCTCGACGGCGTCGACGGCGTGCTGGCCGATCCGGCCCGCACCGAGCCACCGCGTGCGCACGCCCACACCCCCTTCGATCCGGCACTGCGGGCCGAACTGCTGGCACTGAACGACCCGGGCGGTGCCGACGAGCTGCACCGGGCGGCGCTGGCCGCCAATGGCGTCGCCGCCACCTATGCGGTCGTCGTCCAGAGCCTGCTCGATCGGGCCGGCGTGGCGGCTGCCGACGTGCGTGCCATCGGCGCCCATGGCCAGACGGTGCGCCACCGGCCGGGCGAGTTCGGCGGGACCGGCTACACCGTCCAGCTGCTCAACGGCGCGCTGCTCGCCGAGCGCAGCCGCATCGACGTCGTGTGCGACTTCCGCTCGCGCGACCTGGCCGCCGGCGGCCAGGGGGCTCCGCTGGTGCCGGTCTTCCACGCCGAGCGCTTTGCCGCGCCGGGGCTGGACACCGCGGTGCTGAACGTCGGCGGCATCGCCAACCTGACGCTGATCGGACGCGATGGCAGCGTGCGGGGCTTCGACTGCGGGCCGGGCAACGTGCTGATGGACCACTGGGTGCAGACGCAGCGTGGCCAGCCGTTCGACGACGGCGGCGCCTGGGCCGCCGGCGAGGTCGCCAACGCGGCGCTGGTGGCGCGCTTGCTGGCGGACCCCTACTTCGCGCGCCAGCCGCCGAAGAGCACCGGGCGTGACCTGTTCCACCCGACGTGGCTGCAGCAGGCGCTGGCCGGACTGCCGCCGATCCGCCCCGGGCCGGTGCAGGCGAGCCTGCTGGAGCTGACCGCGCACGCCGCGGCCGAGGCGCTGCGCGCCGAGGCGCCGGCGACGACCCGGCTGTCGGTGTGCGGCGGCGGCGCCCGCAACCGGCGGCTGATGCAGCGGCTGGCCGAGCTGCTGCCCGGCGTGCGCGTCGGCAGCACCGCCGAGCTCGGCGTCCCGCCCGACGCGGTCGAGGCGCTGGCGTTCGCCTGGCTGGCGCAGGCCTTCGTCGAAGGACGGCCCGGCAATGTGCCGGCCGTCACCGGCGCCCGGGGCGGGCGCCGGCTCGGGGCGCTCTACCCGGCCTGAGCGGCCTGAGCGGCCTGGGCCCGGAAAAGCGAGGGGCCACGCACCGGGCGGTGCGCAGCCCCTGTCCCATCCCGCCGCGGCGACCTCAGGCCGAGAACGACGAGCCGCAGCCGCAGGTGGTGGTGGCGTTCGGATTCTTGATCACGAACTGCGCACCCTGCAGGTCTTCCTTGTAGTCGATCTCGGCGCCCATCAGGTACTGCAGGCTCATGGCGTCGATCAGCAGCGTGACGCCGTTCTTGGCCATCGCCGTGTCGTCCTCGTTGACGACCTCGTCGAAGGTGAAGCCGTACTGGAAGCCGGAGCAGCCGCCGCCCTGCACGAACACGCGCAGCTTCAGCTCGGGGTTGCCCTCCTCGTCGACCAGCTGCTTGACCTTGTCGGCCGCGCTGTCGGTGAACACGAGCGGTGCCGGGATCTCGTCGACGGCGGGGGTCAGGGCTTGTGCAACGGCATTCATCGGTGTCATTCCTTCGTGGGCGCGGGCCTCCAGGCCTCGCGCGGTTCGCTCTTCATTTCTCGGGCCAAGCCGGTCGTCGGGCTTCAGGCGTCGCTCGATGCCGCCAGCTGCAAAGGCGGCCGATCGGACGACACCGTCGGCTTCATCTCGCCGGTGATGGCGGCGCCCGGGTGCATCTCCAGCACCTGGTAGCTCACATCGCCCGTGACCTTGGCCTTGGGCTGCAACTCCACCATCTCTGTAGACACTACCGGGCCCTGTATTGTTCCGTTGATGATGACGTGTGCGGCGTTCACCTTGCCATGGACGCGGGCTTTCTCGCTGATGACGACCAGGCTGTTGGCCATCGGGTCGGCGATCACGTCACCCTCGACCTGACCGTCGATGCGCAGCCCGTCGCTGAAGCGCAGTTCGCCACGGACACGGGTGCCTTCGCTGATCAGGCTGCGGATCGTCGGCTGCGGCTTCCTGCGGAACAGGCTCATCGGGGGGTCTCCGTCGGTGCGGCGCCGGGCGCTGCCAGGTTCAAGGTCTCGGACGCCTGCACATGGCCCTGGTCGTCGAGCACCCGGACCTGCACCGTTTGTAGCACGGCCTCGACGGGGTGGTCGATCAGACCCTCCACCCGCATGTACTGGCGCACCGACAGCGCCCGCGCGCCGCCCGGCAGCGTCATGCGCCACGGCCCGCCGCCGAGCCGGCCGCCCAGCACGACGTCGTAGCGTCCGTCGAACGGCGCCGGTCGCCGCCCCGGCTGGATCACGAGCAGCTGGTAGCGCAGCTGACCCGGCCCCGGCACGTCGGCCTGCAGGCCGCGCAGCTGCAGCGGCTGGTCGCCGGCCGGCAGCAGTCGCTGGAAGAAGCCCAGGTCCTCCTGCAGGGCCATCGCCCTGGCCTCCGCCTGCCGCAGCTCCTGCGTCAGACGCTCCTGGGTCGCGCGCTCGGCCGTCAGCAGGCCGTCGGCGGCATTGGCCAGCGCCTGGGCACGGTCACGCTCGGCCTGCAGCACCTGCACCTGCTGCCGCAGCCGGCCCACCTCCTGCTCCAGGTCGGCGTCGAGGCCGGCGATGTCGCGACCGAACTCGAACGCCCACAGCGCCAGCGCGGCCGAGAAGCCCAGCACCAGGGCCAGCACCGCCCAGCGCAGCGGCCAGGGCAGGTGGCTGCGCACGATCATGCGCGGCGCGCTGACCGACAGGCGTCGGCGGATCAGCTTCCAGCGCATCGCAGTCGGTCTCCGGGCAGCAAAAAGGCCGCACGGAGGCGGCCTTGGGTTCTCGCGCCGTGGGCGTCGAGACGTCAGCGCTTGCTGAACTGCTTGCGACGGCGCGCGCCGTGCAGGCCGACCGTCTTGCGCTCGACCTCGCGCGCGTCGCGCGTCACGAACCCGGCCTGGCTGAGCTCGGGCTTGAGCGCCATGTCGTAGTCCATCAGCGCGCGCGTGATGCCGTGGCGCACCGCGCCGGCCTGGCCCGACTCGCCGCCGCCGTGCACGTTGACCTTGACGTCGAACGCGGCGTCGTTGGCCGTCAGCAGCAGCGGCTGCTTGCAGATCATGATCGAGGTCTGGCGTCCGAAGTACGCCTCGATCGGGCGGCCGTTGACCGTGATCACGCCCTTGCCCTTCTTCATGAACACGCGCGCCACCGACGACTTGCGGCGGCCCGTGCCGTAGTTCCATTCACCGATCATCGCGTCTTCCTCAGATCTCGAGCG
>CAZQPN010000158.1:0-6595 GCA_964595215.1 uncultured Rubrivivax sp.
CTGGGGCCTGGGCATCGAGCGCGTGCTCGACCTGCTGCAGCAGTCGGGCATCGAGCCACCGCCGGCGCCGCCCGACGCCTACGCCGTCGTGCCCGACGCCGGCGCGCTGCCGGCGGCGACGCGCGTGGCCGAGGCGCTGCGCGCGGCCGGCGTGTCGGTGCAGCTGCACGCCGGCGGCGGCAGCATGAAGTCGCAGTTCAAGCGCGCCGATGCGTCCGGGGCCCGCGTCGCGCTGGTCTTCGGCGCCGACGAGCTCTCGCGCGGCGAGGTTTCGGTCAAGCCGCTGCGCGACGCCGGCGCCCCGCAGCTGGCGCGTCGGCTGGACGAGGTCGACGCCTGGGCCGACCTGCTGCGCGCCCCATAATCCCAGATCCACCGCGCCGCCCGGCGCGCCCCGATTCGACGCTTCCGACGCCATGGCCACACAACTCGATCTGCAGGATCAGGAACAACTCGACGCGCTGAAGTCGTTCTGGAAGCAGTACGGCAACCTGATCACGTGGGTCCTGATCCTCGCCCTGGGTGCCTACGCCGCCTGGAACGGCTGGCAGTGGTACCAGCGCGACCAGGCGGTCAAGGCCGGTGCGATGTTCGACGAGCTCGACCGCAGCGCCCAGGCCGGCGACGCCGAGCGCGCGGGCCGCGTCTTCGGTGACCTTCGTGCCCAGTACCCGTCGACCGTCTTCGCCGCCCAGGGCGGCCTGGCGGCCGCGCGCGTGCAGGCCGAGCAGGGCCAGTCCGATGCGGCGCGCGCCAGCCTGACCTGGGTCGCCGAACGGTCCGGCGACGGCGCGCTGCGCACGGTGGCCCGCCTGCGCCTGGCCGGGCTGCTGATCGACAGCGGCGACGCGGAGGCGGCACTGCAGCAGCTGTCCGCGGCCGACGCGCCGGGCTTCGAGGCCTTGGTGGCCGACCGGCGCGGTGACGCGCTGATGCTGCAGGGCAAGACCGTCGAGGCACGCGCGGCCTGGGAGGCCGCGTTCGCGGCGATGGGCGACCGGCTCGAGTACCGGCGCCTGATCGAGGCCAAGCTGGCGTCGATCGGCGCCGCACCGACCACCCCGGCCGGCAGCGCCGCCGAGGCGGTGCGATGAATGCCGCGACGGGACCCGGCGACCGGCGCTCTGCGGGCGTCCGGCGCATCCTCGCGCTGACGGCGTGGTTGACGGGGGCGCTCGCCCTGCTCGTCGGCTGCGCGTCGGGCGACAAGCCCAAGCCGACGCCGCTCGAGCCGGTGGCGCGCGCCATCGCGGGCAGCCTCGCCTGGCAGGCGCAGGTCGGGCGGGTCGACTTTCCGCTCACGCTGGCGGCGGCCGGTGATCGTGCCTTCGCTGCCGGCGGCGATGGCACGGTGCTGGCTCTGGATGCCGCCACCGGGGCGGAACTCTGGCGTGCCGGCGTCGGCGCGCGGCTGAGCGCGGGCGTCGGCGCCGATGGGCGCTTCGCCGCCGTCGTCACGCGCGACAACGAGCTGGTCGTGATCGAGGACGGTCGCGAGCGCTGGCGCAAGCGGCTGCCGGCGCGCGTGCTGACCGCGCCGCTGGTGGCTGGCGAGCGTGTCTTCGTGTTGCGCGTCGACCGCGTGGTGTCGGCCTTCGACGCCCTCGACGGCCGGCCGCTGTGGACCTTCGAGCGGCCTGGCGAGCCGCTGACGCTGGCCCAGTCCGGGCTCATCATGGCCTTCCGCGACACCCTCCTCGTCGGACAGGGGCCGCGGCTGGTCGGCCTCGATCCGCTGCGCGGCACGCTGCGCTGGGATGCTGCCGTGGCCGCGCCGCGGGGCACCAACGAGGTCGAGCGGCTGGCCGATCTGGTCGGCCCCGGCACCCGCATCGGCGATCTCGTCTGCGCACGCGCCTTCCAGAGTGCGGTCGGCTGCGTCGACGCCGCGCGCGGTGCGCTGATGTGGAGCCGCCCGGCGGCCGGGGCGCAGGCACTTGGCGGCGACGCCGAGTTGCTCGTCGGTGCCGACGCCAACAGCCGCCTGGCCGCCTGGCGCACACCGACCGGAGAGCCGGCCTGGACGAACGACCGGCTGCTCTACCGCGAGCTCGGCGGCGTGCTGCTCGCCGGCACGGTGGCCGTGGTCGGCGACTTGGAGGGCCAGGTGCACTTCCTGTCGCGCGACGACGGGCGCACGCTGCTGAGACTGCCGACCGACGGCACGCCGGTGATCGGCGTGCCGGTGCTCGCCGGCACGACCGTGCTCGTGGCCACGCAGGGCGGCGGGCTGTTCGCATTCCGGCCGCAGTGACGAGGCGGCTGCTGCGGTGAAGCCGGTCATCGCGCTCGTCGGTCGGCCGAACGTCGGCAAGTCGACGCTGTTCAATCGCATCACGAAGACGCGCGACGCGATCGTCGCCGACTTTGCCGGCCTCACGCGCGACCGCCACTACGGCGACGCGAAGTTCGGCGGGCGCGACTTCATCGTCGTCGACACCGGGGGATTCGAGCCGGCGGCCGACAGCGGCATCGTGCAGCAGATGGCGCAGCAGACGCGGCAGGCGGTCGCCGAGGCCGACGCCGTGGTCTTCGTCGTCGACGTGCGCGGCGGCCTGTCGGCGCAGGACCACGAGATTGCCGCCTTTCTGCGGCAGGCCGGCAAGCGCGTGGTGCTGGCGGTCAACAAGGCCGAGGGCATGCTCGACGCGCCGCAGGTGGCCGAGTTCCACGAGCTCGGCATCGGCGAGCCGCATCCGGTGTCGGCGGCGCACGGCCAGGGCATCCGCAGCCTGCTCGAGGCGGCGCTCGACGGCTTCGTGTGGGACGAGGTCGAGGAGGGCGAGGAGCCTGGCACGGCCGAGAGGCCGATCCGGCTGGCCGTAGCCGGTCGGCCGAACGTCGGCAAGTCAACGCTGATCAACGCCTGGCTGGGCGAGGAGCGCCTGGTGGCCTTCGACCAGCCTGGCACGACGCGCGACGCGATCCACGTGCCCTTCGAGCGCGGCGGCCTGCGCTACGAGCTCATCGACACCGCCGGGTTGCGGCGCAAGGGCAAGGTGTTCGAGGCGATCGAGAAGTTCTCGGTCGTCAAGACGCTGCAGGCCATCTCCGACTACATCCTCGAGTCGGGCCGCGCGGTGGTGCTGGCGGTCTACAAGTGGGACGCCGTGGATGCCTACCAGCGCGAGCTGCTGCAGCGCTCGATCGAGCAGCGGCTGGCCTTCCTGAAGTTCGCTGCCATCCTGCACATCTCGGCCAAGCAGCGGCGCGGGCTCGGCGCCGTCTGGAAGGCGATCGCCCAGGCGCACGCTTCGGCGACGCGCAAGCTGCCGACGCCGCAGCTCACGCGGCTGATCATCGAGGCGGTGCAGCACCAGGCGCCGAAACGGGCCGGTCGCTTCCGGCCCAAGCTGCGATACGCGCACCAGGGCGGCATGAACCCACCGGTGGTGGTGGTGCACGGAAACTCGCTCGAGTACATCACCGACGGCTACAAGCGCTACCTCGAAGGCCGCCTGCGCGAGCACTTCGATCTGGTCGGCACGCCGCTGCGCATCGAGACACGTTCGGGCACGAATCCCTTCGACGAAAAGGGTTCCTGACGCCATTCCCGGAGCCGCCCAACGGCCCGGGAACCCTGTGATAACGTGCGTGTCTACTGACTTTCAACACGGAGCATATCGTGAGCAATAAAGGCCAGCTTTTGCAGGATCCCTTTTTGAACCTGCTGCGCAAGGAGCACGTTCCGGTCTCCATCTACCTGGTCAACGGCATCAAGCTGCAGGGGCATATCGAGTCCTTCGACCAGTACGTGGTCCTGCTGCGCAACACGGTGACGCAGATGGTCTACAAGCATGCGATCTCCACCGTCGTGCCCGGCCGCGCCGTCAACTTTCATCCCAACGACAGCCAGGATGCGGCCTGAGGCCGCCGCGCTGACCCCTTGACCACGTCCCCTTCCACGGCGGTTGGCGCGCAGACGCGCGCGGTGCTCGTCGGCGTCGACCTCGGCGCCGGCCATGCCTTCGATCCCACGCTCGACGAACTCGCGCTGCTCGCCGAATCGGCCGGCGACGTCGCCGTCGGCCGGGTGACGGCGCGCCGTCGTGCGCCCGACGCCGCGCTCTTCGTCGGCAGCGGCAAGGCCGACGAGATCCGGTCTCTGGTGCTGGCGACCGACGCGCACGGTGTCATCTTCGACCAGGCCTTGTCGCCGGCGCAGCAGCGCAACCTGGAGAAGCACCTGGGCGTGCCGGTGGCCGACCGCACCTCGCTCATCCTCGACATCTTCGCCGACCGCGCGAAGAGTCACGAGGGCAAGCTGCAGGTCGAACTGGCGCGACTGCAGTACATGGCCACGCGCCTGGTACGGCGCTGGTCGCACCTGGAGCGCCAGCAGGGCGGCATCGGCACCCGCGGCGGCCCGGGTGAGGCGCAGATCGAGCTCGACCGCCGCATGATCGGCGACCGCATCAAGTCGGTGCAGGCGCGGCTGGAGAAGGTCAAGCGCCAGCGCCAGACGCAGCGCAAGCAGCGCGAGCGGCGCGGCGTGTTCCGCGTCTCGCTCGTCGGCTACACCAACGCCGGCAAGTCGACGCTTTTCAACGCGCTGGTGAAGGCGCGCGCCTATGCCGCCGACCAGCTCTTCGCAACGCTCGACACCACGACGCGCCAGCTCTGGCTGCCCGAGGCGGGCACCGCAGTGACGCTGTCGGACACCGTCGGCTTCATCCGGGACCTGCCTCACCGTCTCGTGGAGGCCTTCGAGGCGACCTTGCAGGAGGCGGCCGAAGCCGACCTGCTGTTGCACGTGATGGACGTCGCCAGCCCGAACGACCTCGAGCAGCGCGACGAGGTGCAGCGCGTGCTGACCGAGATCGGCGCCGGCGACGTCCCGCAGATCTGGGTCGCCAACAAGTGCGACCTGCTGCAGCCCGACCAGCGTCCGCGCGCCCCCGCCGACTGGGTGCTGGTCGACGGTGGCCAGCGCCGCCGGCGGGTCTTCGTCAGCGCGCTCACCGGCGAGGGTCTGGACGCGCTGCGCGCAGCCATCGCCGAGACCGTGCTGGCGCACCAGGCGCCCGTCCGACCCGACACCGATCCGCGCGACCTTGCCGGCGCCAAGCCGGCCGCTGGCGCGGACGCACACACCGAACCGACCGTTGACTCCTCCGCCGACCATGCCTGATCATGACCAACTGAGCTTCGGCGTGCGCCTGCGCGCCGTCGCCGCCGCCGCCCGCGCCCTGCTGGCAGGCGCCCTGCGCCGCCCCGTGTCACGCGCCGCGTCCGCCGGCGATGCCGGGGTCGATCGGTCGACCGTGGTCTGGATGAGCGGCGGCCGCAACGAAGGCCCGCCCGACCTCGACGAACTCTGGCGCGACTTCAACCGCAAGCTCGGGGGCCTGTTCGGCAACCGCGGCGGCGGCAATCGCGGTGGCGGCAACCGCGGCGGCTTTGGCGGTGGCGAGCCCGGCGGCGGGCCGTCGTTCCAGCCGGACATGAAGAGCGCCGGCATCGGCGCTGGCCTGATCGCCGGCGTGCTGCTGGTGCTGTGGCTGGGCAGCGGCTTCTTCATCGTCCAGGAAGGTCATCAGGCGGTGGTGACGGCCTTCGGACGCTACAGCCACACGGTCGATGCCGGTTTCCAGTGGCGGCTTCCGTACCCCTTCCAGGCCCACGAGACCGTGTCCGTCACCCAGCTGCGCTCGGTCGACGTCGGTCGCTCGACGATCACCCAGGCCACCGGACTGCGCGACTCGTCGATGCTGACGCAGGACGAGAACATCATCGACATCCGCTTCACCGTGCAGTACCGTCTCAAGGATGCGCGCGCCTACCTGTTCGAGAACCGCAGCCCCGACGAGGCCGTGGTGATGGCCGCCGAGTCGGCGGTGCGCGAGATCGTCGGCCGCAGTCGCGTCGACTCGGTGCTGTACGAACAGCGCGACGCCGTCGCGGCCGACCTCGTGCGATCGATCCAGAACCAGCTCGACCGGCTCAACGCCGGCATCGTCATCGCCAACGTCAACGTGCAGAACGTGCAGGTGCCCGAGCAGGTGCAGGCGGCGTTCAACGACGCCGTGCGCGCCAGCGCCGACCGCGACCGCTTCAAGAACGAAGGCGAGGCCTACGCCAGCGACGTCATCCCGCGCGCCCAGGGCACGGCCTCGCGGCTGCGCGAGGAGGCCGAGGGCTACAAGGCGCGCGTCGTCTCGCAGGCCCAGGGTGATGCCGACCGCTTCCGCTCGGTGCTGGCCGAGTACCAGAAGGCACCGACCGTGACTCGCGACCGCCTCTACATCGAGACGATGCAGCAGGTCTACGCCAACGTCAGCAAGGTGATGATCGACAGCCGCAGCGGCTCCAACCTGCTGTCCGTGCCGCTCGACCGCCTGCTGCTGCAGGCGGGCGCCCCGGCCGCCGCGCCGGCGCCGGCTCTGCCGCCGGCAGAGGCCGCCGCGGTGGGCACGATCGACGTGCGCGCCCGCGACAACAGCACCCGCAGCCGCGCGCGCGACGCGCGCTGACCCGCCCCGGAGCATCACGAACATGGTCAACCGACTCGGATTCATCGTCGCCGGCGCGCTCATCGCGCTGATGGTGGCGGTCTCCATGGTGTTCATCGTCGACCAGCGCCAGGTCGGCGTGG
>CAZQPN010000159.1:0-5810 GCA_964595215.1 uncultured Rubrivivax sp.
TAGGTGGGGTGGTCGGGCCTTTCCCTTGGGTCGAAAAGCAGCGAGGCCCGCTACGGGCGGGCCTCGGCAGTCACATCGACGGGACTCAACGGCGGCGACGCCGGCGCGCGATGGCCGCGAGCCCCAGTCCTGCCAGTACCAGCGGAAGGATGCCGGGTTCAGGCAATGGCGGCGGAGGGCGGATCTGCCCCACATCGCCCACCACGAAGTCGTCGAACCCAAAGCCGTCGAAGCCTGCCGCGGTGTTGCCGAAGCTGACTCGCGTGTACTGCGTCGAGGTATCGACGAAGCCCCAGAACAGCAGCGAACCGTCGGCGCCGGAGATGGTATGGGGGACAGTCAGTGTGCTGATCTCACTCGCGACACTCGTCAGCGTCACCGTGAGCTGACCGGCGAAGTCACCGATGTCGGTGCCATAGAAGCCGAAGGCGGCCACTGGCGTGTCGAAGTCAATTGTGAGACCGGTGTCGGCGAGCCACCACTTGGAACCGCCGGGCGTCGTATTGAACCGTCCAAAACCGGTGTCCAGACTGGCGTCTACGACTCCAATTGAGCCGCCCGACAGCGTGGCCGTCACGTTTCCTGACGAACCAACGAAGCTTGCTACCCTGGGAGGGGGAGAGGCATTGGCCTCGAACGACTCGAATCCCTCCGAGCCTACCCCCGTCAGCTGCGAGAGAAATTCGGCTCGCGCTGTGGCCGGGTCACCCGAAACCGATCCGCCTGGATTCTGGTTCTCGCCGAAGTACACGGTCGGCGCTGCCAGCGAGCTCGCTGAGGTGAGAGCCAAGCAGGCGGCAATGGCAAAATTTTTGATGTTGGTGATCACGCTCTTCTCCGATCTGCGAAGCGTTTGATGCCCCGAAAGTTGATGCAAGCAAACGACGGACCAGAAAAAAAACGCTTGATAAACAAAGGCTTGCAAACCTCATTGGCAGTGACCGTGCACGCTGTAAGCCTTGTCGACACCCGCGAACAAGGGGGGTGATGGGTCGTTATGCGTGAGGCCCTGCCGGCGGCGTCGGTGGTCGAAGGCGCAAACGCAGGTCGCCGCCGATCGGGAGGTGATCGACCAGCGCCAGCCGCACAGCGTCGCTGAGGCGTTCGATCGCGCCCACCCGTGCAGGCGGCCTGCCTGCACCAAGAAGCACCGGTGCCATGTAGATCAGCCACTCGTCGACCAGGCCTTCGCGCACAAGCGCGCCGTTGAGCGTCGGGCCGCCCTCGACATGGACCTCATTGACGCCACTTTCTGCCAGGGCGCGCAGGAGGGCCTCCAGATCGACTTGTCCGTCGGCATTCGGCCGAAGCATGAGCGTCGCTGCTCCCGCGTGGCGTAACGCCTCGGGCGGCATGCTGGTGTCCGAGCCGACCACCAGCACCGGTCCGTTCGTTCGAAGCAACGCCGCGTTGACGGGCATGCGCCAGCGAGAGTCGACCACCACTCGCAGTGGCTGCAGTGTCGTCGGCACCAGACGCACGTCGAGGCGCGGGTCGTCGGCGAGCACGGTGCCAATGCCGGTCAGCACCGCGCCGGCGCGGCGCCGCCAGGCGTGCCCGTCGGCGCGCGCCTCAGGCCCGGTGATCCACTGGCTGCTGCCGTCGGGCAGGGCGGTGAAGCCGTCGAGAGACATCGCGACCTTCATGCGCACCCAGGGGCGACCGCGCTGCACGCGCGAAAAGAAGCCGATGTTGACCTCGTGCGCAGCGACCGCGATCTCGCTCGCCGGGTCGGCCACCACCACCTCGATGCCGGCGGCGCGCAGCCGCGCGATACCCTGGCCGGCGACCTGCGGGAACGGGTCGCCGATCGCGACCACGACCCGGCCGATGCCGGCCGCAATCAGCGCGTCGCAGCAAGGCGGCGTGCGCCCGTAATGGGCGCAGGGTTCGAGCGTGACCCAGACCGTGGCGCCGCGCGGGTCGGCCCCGGCGGCCTGGGCGTCGCGCAGCGCCATCACCTCGGCGTGCGCCTCGCCGGCGCGCTGCGTGGCGCCGCGGCCGAGCACGCGGCCGTCGGTGTGGCCGATCATGCAGCCGACGCGCGGGTTGGGGTCGGTGACGCCGAAGCCGGTCTCGGCCAGCACGAGCGCCTCGCGCAGGCGGGTCTGGTCGAGGTCGGTCAGCACCGGTGCGGCGTCGCCGTGGTTGACATGGCCGCCATTGTGGCCGGCGTCGGCGAAGCGCCGCTGTCGCGTTCAGGCCGCGGGCTGGTGGTGCCAGGTGTTGCCGTTGACGAGCGGGGTGGTCGCATCGTCGGCCGGGCAGTCGAAGGCGGTGGTGCCGTCGCCAGCACGGATGACGAGGAAGTTCTGGTTCGTCAGTGCACCCGGCACGTCGACGTAGTCGAGTGGGTGGTCGTCGTTGCCGCCGGGCGCCACATGATCGCGCACCGGCGTGTAGCGACAGACACGGAACAGCGGGACGAGTGCCGGGTCGGCGTCGGCCACCGACGCGGCGAGCGCCAGGCCGGTGACCTGCGAGCGCCCCGACCAGCGCGGGTCCGCGTCGGTGACCGGCACGGCGCAGAAGTAAGCCACGTGGCTCGCCGTCGCCTGCGTGTAGCACGTCACCGTGGACGCGGTTGGCGCCGTCTGCACCACCTGCACGCTGACCGCCAGCGCGCTGCTCGGCGGGATCTCCGCGTCCGCCGGAGATGGGGCGGTGAGGGTGGTGGCGAAGTTCACGTAGCCGCGCAGCAGGTAGGACCGCGTCGCGATGCACACGCCAGGGCTGCTGCACAGACTGGTGATGACGCCGGTGCGGTTGTCGAAGATCCACGAGACCGTGCCGCCGCCAGGCGGGGCGAAGCGGCTGTGGTTGGGGAGGGTGGTGTCGCCAGTGACGGCGACGGCGTCCGCAGGGATGTCGCGGTGGCGGCCGCGCGGCTGAGTCGTCGGACCCTGGTCGCCCGGCAGGCCGGTCGCGGCGGCCAGTGCCGGTGCGATGCCGGTCAGGCTGCTCGCGAGCCGCACCCCCTGCGGCTGGCCGACCCGGTCGTCCCACGCGACGTCGACGACGAGCGTCTTCAGCCGCGGGTCGGCGGTCTCGGCGACCGCGCGCGTGATCGTGAAGGTGGTGTTGGACGCGACACCCGGCACCGCCGACGCCGCGGTCGCTGCCACGTCGGCATAGGCGACCACGCCGCTGGCGCTGGCCATGGCGGAGAAGGCGCGGCCGTCTTCGATCGCCGCCTGCGCGATGCGCACCGCCTCGGCGTTCTGCCGCGCCGTGTCGGCGGCCAGGCGCAGCGTGGCCTGCATGCCGACGATGCCCAGCATGCCGAAGGCCAGCACCGCCAGCGCGACGAGCGCCTCGATCAGCGAGACGCCCCGCGCGCGGTGTACGCGCTGCCATTGCGGATTGAGGGTCACGGGAAGTCCCTCCAGCTGCCCGGCACGCGCACGAAGGAGCCATGCTGCAGCTGCAGGCGCCGCAGCACGGAAGCATCGTGCACGATGGTCGGCGAATCGTTGCTCGAGAAATCGGTCTCGGCGACCACGGCGCCGCGAACCTCTCCGTTGCCGGCGACCGCGAAGGTGGTGTCCTGACCGTAGACGAGGCCGAAGATGCGCGCCGCGGGGTCCTGCAGGTCGAGGTCGCCGTCGAGGACGAGCAGCACCGGATCGGTCGCGCTGCCGACGTCGCCGGCGTCGACCTCAAGGTCGCCGCGGACATGGATGACGCGACCCGGGTTCAGAGCGGCCAGTGCGCGCACCGGCGCGGCGCTGCACGGGCCACCGGCGCAGTCCAGTCCGAGCAGTGCCGGCTGCTCGACGTAGACCGCACGTGGCGTGCCGAACGTGAGGGCGAAAAAGCGGTCGGCGGCGGTGAGCGTCGATGGTGGCGGTGCGTCCGACAGGGTGTTCAGCGCAACATCGCCGAGCGCGCGCGAGGCATCGGCCGGGCTGCCGGCCACGGTGACCGATCGCAGGTGGCTCTCGTCGACGGTGCTGTCGCCAGTCTGCAAGGTCAGCCCGCCACCCGCAGCATCCGTGTTGACCATCATCACATTGGCACCGCCACCGAGAGCGAGGTTGCCGCGCACCGTCAGCGCTGCCGCCGGGTTCGGCGCATCGCCTTCGGTCAGCCCCAGCGCCGGCTTGAGCGTCACGAGGGTCGACAGCGTCGCCCGCCCCTCGCCGCCGACGGCCGCGGCTGGGAAGTCCAGGCAGGCGTCGTCCAGCCGCGTGCAGCCGTTGACGTCGACGCGCACCAGGCCCGGCTGCGGCGACGCGGGCGCGGCCGGCGGCAGCACGCGCACGAAGCGGACCCGGAACGCCGGGAAGACGCCCGCCCCGACCGGGGCAACCAGCACCGGCACGCCGTTGTCCGGGCAACTGCAGTCCCAGTCCGTGCCGTTGAACACGCAGCTCGGCCACAGGTCACCGCCGCCGTCGGCGGCCAGCGCGCCGGCCGGCCTGGTCCGCGGCGTCGTCAGCCCGTCGCTGGTGACGTCGATGTCGAGGTAGCGCTGGCGGAAGCTGGTGTCGCCGGCCGTGCCCGGCGCGCAGGCGGCGTCGATGCGGCCGCTGTTGAGCATCGCCAGCGCCCACTCCAAACCGGCCTCGGCGGCCTCGAAGGCCTGGGTCGACCGGTACTGGTTGCCGGCGGTTCGCTGCTCGAAGATGAGATTGCGGCTGGTGTAGGCGGCGGCCAGCGAGATGATGAGGAACAGGATCATCACGACCGTCAACGAGGCCGCTCCGCGCGATGGGCGGCGCGCGCCCCCGCTATGCGAACGACGTCGTGCGGGCACCGTGCTCGGCTGCAACGAAGGCGCATGCATCGTCATGCAGGACAGAAGGTGTCCGGGTTGACGGGGTCGTTGAACCGCACCCAGTCGTTGCGCACGCGCACGAGGCTGTCGATGCTGCGCGTCACAGTGGGGTCGACGACGGCTTGGGCGGTGATCTCGACCTGGTACTCGCGCACCGTGACGGTGGGCCAGCATGCGGTCGTGCCGTCGGCGCAGGGCCTTGGGCAGGGGATCTGTTCCTCGGGTCCGGTCAGTGGTGTGACCGTGAACGCCGTGACCCGCATCGTCGCGCCGTCGGTCAGGTCCTGCCAGCCGGCCGCTGCCAGCTGCGTCTTGATGACGTTGCCCTCCAATCTGAACCCGTAGGGTCCGACGGCACCGGCACTGCGGCGGTAGCTGAAGTTGGTCTCGCTGGCCGGCGTGGCGTCCGGGGTGATCGTGGCAAAAACGTTCCGTTGGGCACCGGCGGACCCGGGCGACCAGACCGCGGCTTGTCCGGTGTTGGTCGAACCGGCGCGCCGCAACTCGCGCGCGATGATGTCCGCCGTGGCGCGCAGGTCCTGCTGCAACTGCGTCTCCAGCAGCAGGCGGCGGTTGTCCCCCAACTGTCCGGTGGTCACCAGCACGGCGCCGGCAACGACGACCAGGCCGATCGCGATGCCGACCATCAGCTCGACCAGCGACAGGCCGGCTTGGGCTGTGCGCGGTCGGGCGCCGTTCAGCATGCCACCTCCGGCAGCGCCGATCCGGCCGGTGCGCAGACCGTCGGCCGGCCTGCGCGGTTGAGCTGCGTGCGCAGCGTGCGCGCGGCGTCGATCCGTGCATCGAGCCGGACCTCGTCGAGCGGGAGGGAGGGGAAGTCTTGTGGGATAGACAGCAGGCCGCCGGTCACGGGATCGAATGCGAACGCGTCTGGCGCACCATCGGGAACCGGGCCATCTCGGCGGACGGGCGCTGGGTCCATTACACGCTGGACCTCGAGAACGACGATGGCGAACTGGTCGTTACGGAGATCGCTACCGGACGGGAGCTCCGCATCCCCCGGGGCGCC
>CAZQPN010000159.1:5820-6593 GCA_964595215.1 uncultured Rubrivivax sp.
CGACGGTCGGACATGCTGCACCCTGACCTAGCGTGCAATTGCAGCGCACCGAGTTCGGGGGCACCGCCTGCGAGGTGTAGACGGTGTAGCAAGTGACAGACGTATTCGCCCGGAAGTGAACCCGCATCACGGTGTTGCGCACCACCGCCTCGCTGCGCGCGAACTGCAGGTCGGTCACGAGTTGCGCATGCACGCCGCGCAGGCGTTGCATCAGCAGGTAGTCGTAGAACGACGGCGCGGCGAGTGTCAGCAGCACGCCGGTCACGGCAACGACGACCATCAGCTCGATCAGCGTCAGGCCCGACGGGTGCCGCAGTCGATCGCCCCGGCGCATCAGCGGCTCCAGCAGCGGTTGCCGCTGCTCTCGTCGAAGTCGCCCGACGCCGCCGCCGAGCCGTAGAACAGGTTGCCACCGGCCATGCGCACGCGCAGCCGGACGCAGTCGCCGTCGCCGACCTGCGAGGTGCCGCTGGCGCCCGTGGCCGTGACCGTATAGCCGGTGGCGCTGAAAGCGTCGATGTTCAGGCTGTAGTAACCGCCGGGTGTCGTGCCGGGCAGGGCCAGGCCCGGCGGCGTGTCGGTGGCGGCGTTGGTCACCGACGCGGCGTAGGCGGCGTTGTTGCCCCGCCACCGCTCCTGCGCCTGCTGGATCTGCGACAGCGCCGTGAAGGCCTCGCTGCGCCGGCTCTTGCGGATCGAGTCCAGTAACGACGGGTACGCCACCATCGCCAGGATGCCCAGCACGACGATCACGATCAGCAGCTCGATCAGCG
>CAZQPN010000160.1:0-6536 GCA_964595215.1 uncultured Rubrivivax sp.
CGGTGGCCTGCCAGATGGTGCAGGCCTTCCAGACCATCATCACGCGCAACAAGCGGCCGATCGACACCGCGGTGATCTCGGTGACGATGATCCACGCCGGCGAGGCGACCAACGTCATCCCCGAGTCCTGCGAGCTCCAGGGCACGGTGCGCACCTTCACGACCGAGGTGCTGGACCTGGTCGAGCGTCGCATGCAGGCGATCGCCGAGGCGACCTGCAGCGCCTTCGAGGCCGAGTGCGACTTCCACTTCAAGCGCAACTACCCGCCGACCGTCAACCACGCCGCCGAGACCGCGTTCGCGCGCGAGTTGCTCGGCGAGATCGTCGGCCCGCACAACGTGCAGGAGTTCGAGCCGACGATGGGTGCGGAGGACTTCAGCTACTTCCTGCTCGAGAAGCCCGGCTGCTACTTCCTGATCGGCAACGGCGACGGCGAGCACCGCGAGGGCGGCCATGGCATGGGCCCGTGCATGCTGCACAACCCGAGCTACGACTTCAACGACGACCTGATCCCGCTCGGCGCCACCGCCTGGGTGCGTCTGGCCGAGAAGTGGCTCGCCACCCCACGCCGCTGAGCGCCGCCATGGGACACGCCGCCGACTTCTTCGCCCAGACCTACGACGAAGCACGCGCCGGCTTCCTGGCGGCTGCCGCGGAGGCCGGGCTGGACGTGCAATCGCACGCCCACCCGCTGCTCGGCCTGCATGGCGAGCCGCTGGCGATGGACGTCGCCCGCTACGGCCCGGCGGACGCGCCGGGGCTGCTGCTGGTCACGAGCGCCTGCCACGGCGTCGAGGGCTTCTGCGGCTCGGGCGTGCAGCGCGCGCTGCTGGCCGAGCCGTCCTTCCACGCCGACGCCGCCGCCGCCGGCGTCGCGGTTCTCTACGTGCACGCGCTGAACCCCTGGGGCTTCTCCTGGTGGCGCCGCGTGACGCAGGAAGGCGTCGACCTGAACCGCAACTTCCACGACTTCCATGGCACCCTGCCGGCCAACCCCGGCTACGACGAGCTCGCGCCGTGGATCGTGCCCCGCGAGTGGCCGTCGCCGGACGCCGACGCCCGGCTGTCCGCCTACGCCGCCGCGCACGGCGACAAGGCGCTGCAGGCAGCCATCACCGGCGGCCAGTACGACCACCCCGAGGGCCTGTTCTACGGCGGCCGCGCGCCGACCTGGAGCCACCAGACCCTGCGCCACGTGCTGCAGGACCACGGCCGGCGCTGCGCCCGGCTCGCCTGGATCGACCTGCACACCGGCCTCGGCCCGAACGGGCATGGCGAGCGCATCTTCGCCGGCCCCGAGGACGCCGCGACGATCGCACGCGCCCGCGCCTGGTGGGGCGACGCGGTCACCTCGATCTACGACGGCAGCTCCAGCTCCGCCCGGCTCACCGGCCTGATGTGGTCGGCCGCCGGGCAGGAGTGCCCGCAGGCCGAGGTCACCGGCATCGCGCTCGAGTACGGCACCGAGCCGACGCGCGAGGTGATCGACGCGCTGCGCGGCGACCACTGGCTGGCGATGCACCCCGAGGCCGGCGCCGCACAGCGCGACGCCATCCGCCGCCGCATGCGCGACGCCTTCTACACCGACACCGACGCCTGGAAGGCGCGCATCGTCGAGCAGGGGCTGGAAGCCGCGTTCGAGGGCGTGGCCGGCCTGTCGGGCTGAGCGCGGCGGCGTCGCCTCAAGCCTGCGTCAGCCGCCGCAGCAGCCCGGCGGTCGAGCCGTCGAGCCCGGCCGTGTCGCCGGCGCGCTCGCCTTCCAGGCGCGGCAGCAGGTCGCTGCACAGCGCCTTGCCGAGTTCCACGCCCCACTGGTCGAAGGCGTTGATGCCCCACACCGCGGCGCTCGTGAAGACGCGGTGCTCGTACAGCGCGATCAGCGCGCCGAGCGAACGTGGCGTCAGCGCGTCCAGCACCAGCGTCGTGCTCGGCCGGTTGCCGGGGAAGCTGCGGTGGCGCGCCAGCACGTCCGGGTCCGGCCCGCCGGCCGCCGTCGGCGCGCGCTCGGCGTGCGCCTGCGCCGCCGTCTTGCCCAGCATCAGCGCCTGCGACTGCGCCAGCGCGTTGGCCAGCAGCTTGCGATGCAGGTCGGCGTGGGCATGCGCCGGCCGCTTGACGACGAGGAACTCGACCGGGATCACGTCGGTGCCCTGGTGCAGCATCTGGAAGAAGGCGTGCTGCCCGTTGGTGCCGGGCTCGCCCCAGACCACCGGGCTGGTGCCGAAGGGCAGCGTCTCGCCCTCGAGGTCGACCGACTTGCCGTTGGACTCCATCTCGAGCTGCTGCAGGTAGGCCGGCAGCCGCTTCAGCCCCTGGTGGTAGGGCGCCACGCAGCGGCTCGTGAGGCGGTGGAAGTTGCGGTACCAGACGTCGAGCAGGCCGAGCTGCAGCGGCAGGTTGGCCTCCAGCGGTGCCTCGGCGAAGTGGCGGTCCATCGCGTGCGCGCCGGCGAGCAGCTCGCGAAAGTGCGCGCTGCCGATGGCGATCGCGATCGGCAGCCCGATCGCGCTCCACAGCGAGTAGCGCCCGCCGACCCAGTCCCAGAAGCCGAAGGTGGTCTCGATGCCGAAGCGCGCCGCGGCCTCGACGTTGGTCGTCGTCGCCGCGAAGTGGCGCGCCACATGCTGCCCGCCCTGCGACAGGAACCAGTCGCGCGCGACCTGCGCGTTGGCCATCGTCTCCTGCGTCGTGAAGGTCTTGCTGGCGATCACGAACAGCGTCGACTTCGGGTGCAGCCCGCGCAGCACCGCGGTGATGTCGTGGCCGTCGACGTTGCTGACGAAGTGGAAGCGGATGTCGCGGTGCACGACGGCGTCGAGCGCGGGCACGATCATCTGCGGGCCGAGGTCGCTGCCGCCGATGCCGATGTTGACGACGTCGGTGATGCCGCGCGCCGGGTCGCGCACGTGGTCGGCGAAGGCCAGCATCGCGTCCAGCACCTCGTGCACCTCGGCGTTGAACGGCGTGTCCGCGCCGCGCGGGGCGCGCAGCGCGGTGTGCAGCACGGCGCGGCCCTCGGTCGTGTTGATCGGCGCGCCGGCGAACATCGCGTCGCGCCGGGCCGGCACCCCGCACTCGCGCGCCAGGTCGACCAGGAAGTGGCGCGTCGCGGTGTCCCACAGGCCCTTGGACAGGTCGGCGAAGACCTCCGGCGCCGGCACGCTGAAGGCGTCGAATCGCCCCGGGTCGCGCGCGAAGGCCTCGCGCAGGTCGAGCTCGCGGCCATGGGCTTCGAAGTGGCCGGCCAGCGCGGCCCAGGCCTCGGTGCGGTCGCAGCGCAATGTCGTCATGGCAGTGGCTCCCAGGGCGCGGGTCGGCAGGGGACGCGATGGCTCAGTGCGCGGCCTCGATCAGCCGGTCGAGCCGGACGGCGTCGGCGGCAAAGGCGCGGATGCCCTCGGCCAGTTTCTCGGTGGCCATCGGATCCTCGTTCAGCGCCCACCGGAAGCTCGGCTCGTTGAGCGTCATCGCGTGCATCGGCGCGGCGCGCGCCTCGTCGGCCCGCAGCCGGCGCGGCACCGGGCCGTCGGCGGCCTGCAGCGCCGCCAGCAGATCGGGGCTGATCGTCAGCAGGTCGCAGCCGGCCAGCGCGAGGATCTGCCCGGTGTTGCGAAAGCTCGCGCCCATGACCTCGGTCTCGATGCCGTAGTGGCGGAAGTAGCGCCAGATGCGCGTCACCGACTGCACGCCGGGGTCGTTCTCGCCGGCGTTCGCGGCCTCGTCCCAGGCCGCGCCGGCGGCCTTCTTGTGCCAGTCGTGGATGCGGCCGACGAAGGGCGAGATCAGCGTCACGCCGGCGTCGCCGCAGGCCACCGCCTGGCACAGCGAGAACAGCAGCGTCAGGTTGCAGTGGATGCCCTCGCGCTCGAGCGCACGCGCCGCCTGGATGCCCTCCCAGGTGGCGGCGACCTTGATCAGCACGCGCTCGCGCCCGACGCCGGCCTTCTCGTACAGGCTGATCAGCCGGCGCGCGCGCGCCACCGTGGCGGCGGTGTCGAACGACAGCCGGGCGTCGACCTCGGTGCTGACGCGCCCGGGCACGACGCCCAGGATCTCGCGCTCGGCGCGCGCCAGCACCGCGTCGGCGATGTCGGCCAGCGGCTCGCCATGGTGCGCCGCGACGGACTCGGCCAGCAGCGGCGCGTAGTCGGGCTGCTGCACCGCCTTCAGGATGAGCGACGGATTCGTCGTCGCGTCGCGCGGCGCGTACTGCGCCAGTTCGCGGAAGTTGCCGGTGTCGGCCACCACGGTCGTCACCGCCTTGAGTGCGTCGAGCTGCGTCATGGACGGGATTAAAACCGATCACGGCGGTCGCAGCGCCGGCGGAGCGTGACAGCGTGCGTCGCCCGACGGTGCCGCGGGCCTGACATACTGCGTCCTGTTACAGGATCGGCCGGCCGCCGGCAGCCCGCGCCGACCCGTCGTCATGCCAAGCTACTGCCTACCCGCCCCGCCCGGCCCATGAACCGCCTGCTGACCGGACTCGTCCTCGCCCTCGCCTTCGCGCTGTGTGCCGGCGGCGCCGTCGCCGCCACCTGGACGGCCGGGCCGGAGGGCGTGCCGATGAGCTTCTCGGCCGCGCTCGGCCAGGCGCAGGACGGCGACGTCATCGAGTTGATGCCCGGCACCTACAAGGGCCAGGTCGGCGTCATCGCCCAGCGCCGCCTGACGATCCGCGGCATCGGCGAGCGGCCGGTGTTCGACGCCGACGGCCGCTACGCCGAGGGCAAGGCGCTGTGGGTCGTGCGCGACGGCGAGGTGACGATCGAGAACGTCGAGTTCCGCGGCGTGCGCGTGCCGGACGGCAACGGTGCCGGACTGCGCTTCGAGAAGGGTCGCCTGGTGGTGCGCGGCTGCCGCTTCCTCGACAACCAGAACGGGCTGCTGACCGGCAACGACGGCAAAGCCGAGCTGGTCATCGAGGACAGCGAGTTCGCGCGTGCGCCGCAGGTCGTCGGCAGCCTGCCGCACCTGCTGTACGTCGGCCGCATCGCGCGGCTGGAGGTCACGGGCAGCCGCTTCCACCAGGGCTTCGAGGGCCACCTGATCAAGTCCCGGGCGCGCGCCACGCGCATCGCCTACAACCTGATCGTCGACGGCGAGGGCGGCGGCGCCAGCTACGAGATCGACCTGCCCAACGGCGGCGACGCCGTCGTCATCGGCAACATCGTCGCCCAGAGCAGCGACACGCAGAACCCGGTCGTCGTCGCCTACGGCGCCGAGGGTCGGGCCTGGGACAGGAACCGGCTGCTGCTGTCGCACAACACCCTGGTCAGCGACTTCCCGCTCGCGTGGTTCCTGCGCGCCTGGCCCGAGAAGCTGACGCCTGACACGAGCATCCGCGCCGTCAACAACCTGACCGTCGGCCTGGGCCTCTTCTGGCTCGGCGCGTCGGGCGACTTCGACGGCAACTGGCCGGCGTTGTCGGGCTCGCTGGAAGCACCCGGCGCCCTCGCCTACGAACTCAAGCGCGACGCCTGGGTCCGCGGCCGCGCCGACGACCCGCGCGCGCTCGCCGGCGACGAGGCGGTGCCCAAGGCCGAGTTCAAGCTGCCGATCGGCACCCGGCCACTCGCGCCACCGCCGGTCTGGTCGCCGGGCGCGCTGCAGCGCTGACGCGTGGCCGCGATCTCGACCGCAAGAGCGAGCCCCCTGCGTCACCGGCCGTGCTCGGCCCGATGCGGATATTGAACGTCGGCTTTGAATGCGCATGCCACGGTCGCGCGAGCCGAGGCCGGCGGACCACGGCATGGGTGTTCGACGGTCGAATACCGAAGTGGGGGCAGGCCAAGGCCGACGAACGCCGATCGTTGCAGACAGCCGACCTCCGCGCAGTGCAGCAACGGGCCGCGGACGGACGGTCGCTGCCGACCTGCACCGTGGCGCCCGCGTTGACCGGCCTCTGAAACTCCGGCATCATCGCGTTCGTAACAAAATTACATCGACAACCCCTCGGATCCGCGCGCCATGTCCTTCGACCTCGTCCTCTTCGGCGGCACCGGCGACCTCACCTGGCGCAAGCTGATGCCGGCGCTGTTCCAGGCCTTCCGGCACGGCAAGCTGCCGGTCAGCGCCAACGGCGGCGGCCGCATCCTGGCGGTGGCGCGCGACGAACGCAGCGACGACGCCTACCGCGCCTTCATCCGCGAGCGCTTCGCCGAGGTCGAGCCGTCCAAGCAGCCGACCGACGAGGAGTTCGCGCGCTTCGCCGAGCTGCTGCACTACCGGCGCATGGACCTGTCGAAGGCCGAGGACTACGCCGGCCTCAAGGGCTGGCTGGACGCGCGCGGCGCCGACACCGTGGTGCTGTACCTGGCCACCAGCCCCTACCTGTTCCCGGTCATCTGCGAGCAGCTCGGCGCCGTCGGCCTGAACGGCCCGCAGGTGCGCGTGGTGCTGGAGAAGCCGCTCGGCCACGACCTCGACAGCGCGCTGGAGATCAACCGCGTCGTGCGCAGCGTGTTCCCCGAGTCGCAGGCGCTGCGCATCGACCACTACCTGGGCAAGCCGGCGGTGCAGAACCTGCTGGCGCTGCG
>CAZQPN010000161.1:0-6516 GCA_964595215.1 uncultured Rubrivivax sp.
GACCTGCCGGCACTAGAGAAGCTGCTGAAGGACGAGTGGCAGCTGGATATCGCGCTGGCCGAGAAGGTCGAGGCCGCCGAGGCGGTGGGCGACGAGGACATCGTCGAGTGGGTCGTCGCGGCCGCCGACGCGCACTTCCAGGCCAAGCTCGAGATCGTCGGCATCGATCAGTTCACGCCCTTCATGCGCATGGTGCTGCTGCAGAGCATCGACAGCCACTGGCGCGAGCACCTGGCGGCGCTGGACTACCTGCGCCAGGGTATCCACCTGCGTGGCTACGCGCAGAAGAACCCCAAGCAGGAGTACAAGCGCGAGGCCTTCGAGCTGTTCGCGCAGTTGCTGGACGTCGTGAAGATGGAGGTCACGCGCATCCTGATGACGGTGCGCATCCAGAGCCAGGAGCAGGCCAGCGAGGCGGCCGAGGCGCTCGAGGAGCGCGCCGCCCGCGTCGCCAACGTCACCTACACTCACCCGAACGAGGACGGCAGCGTGAGCGCCGAGACCGACCCGGCCACCGCGGTGGCCGAGGTGCCCAAGGTGGGGCGCAACGACCCGTGCCCTTGTGGCAGCGGGAAGAAGTACAAGCAGTGTCACGGGAGGCTGGCCTGAATCCGGCGCCGCCGGCGACACTGGCCGGCGCGCCATCCCTCGGGCCCGATGCCCGTGGCCGGCGGCTGACGGCCTGCGCGCTGGCGCTGATGGTGGTGGTGGGGCTGCCGGCCGGATGTGCCGCGCGGTCGCCGTCCGCCGTCGAACTGGCCGTTCCTGAACCCATGCCCCCGTCGAAATCGATGCCCGCCACCCCCATCCAATCCGGGCGCGTGGACGCGCCCCCCGGCACGCGCGTGACCGCCGAGGCGATCGCCGCTGCGGTGCGCGCCGACGCGGCGCAGATGCTGCAGCTGGCCGACGCCGCGACGCTGTCGGTGGCCGTCGAGTCGGTGACCTGGAGCGACGGTTCGCTCGGTTGCCCGCAGCCGGGGATGATGTACACGCAGGCGCTGGTGCCGGGGTGGCGCGTGATCGTCGGGGATGGTCGCACGTCGCTGCGCTATCACGCCAGCGCGAACGGCGCGTGGGTCCGGTGCCCGGCCGGGTCGGCGCGCGATCCGCTGCCGGGCGCGGCCACGCGCTGAGCTCGGCGTCCGCTGGCCGGCCGGCCGACGCGGGCCGGCCCCACGGAAAGCAAAGAGGCCCCGCAGGGCGACCGGCGGGGCCTCTGTTCATCGCGGCGCGGCGGACCCGCCGCGCGTTGGCTCGGTCAGGGGCGCGCGAGTGTGATGACCGGCGAGGTCCAGGTCTCCCAATGGGCCGGATTGGCCTCGTTGCCGAGCGGCTTGAGCGCCTTCATCACGATCACGTAGTCGCCATTGGGCACCACCTTGCGGTGGTCCGGCGTGCCCTTGCCGTTGTCGTGCATGCGCGTGCCATCCCAGGTGAAGGCGAAGATGCCGCCCGGGGTGGAGTTGCGCCCCAGATACTCGAACACGTCGGTCTTGTTGAAGACCGGATGCACCGGCTTGCCGTCCTTCGCCCGATAGACGGTGAACTCCAGCTTGCGCACGAAGTGATCGAAGTGCACGGCGAAGTACGGGATGTCGTCGCCCTCCAGGGTGAACGACGCGCCCGCCGGCTGGTTCTGCAGGCTGCCGTTCGGCAGCAGCTTGGACAGCCAGGGGAAGCCGTTCGGCGTCGGCGTCAGGATCTGCGTGCTCTGATAGTCGCCTTTCAGGCCGGCGTACGGCACCCGCAGCGTCTCGCCACCGCCTTGCGGCGTGAGCGTGACATAACCGCCGTAGATGCCACGGTCGACCAGGCCAGCGTTGGCCGCGATGGTGACATCGACACTGGCGCTTCCCTTGCCCGGCACGGTGATGCTGGGCGAGCTGAAGGCCACGCCGGCGAAGCCCGTGAAGACCCCGGACAGGCCGAACGAGGCTGGGCAGCTCGCGGGGCCACAGGTCGTGTTTGGCCCGGTGGACAGCGCCCCGACATGCGACAGGTCGTAGGTCACTGCGCCCGCGCCGTCGTTCTTCAGTGTCAGGCGCACGGTCTTCGGTCCGGGTTCGCTTTCGCCGAGTGCGATCTGGCTCGGCTCGACGAGCACGCTCGACTGCACCGTCGCCACGATGTCCATCATGCCCGCACCCTGGCGATGCACGTGGTCCAGGAAGCCCAGGCCGGGACTGCCCGACCAGTTCTTCGGGTCGGCCGTGTTCTGGATGTGCGCCATCATCTGCGACGCCTTGATCTCCGGTCGTGCCTGCAGGATCAGCGCGACGCCGCCGGCCACGTGCGGCGCCGACATCGAGGTGCCCGACAGCGTGGCGTAGCCGCCGGCCTCCAGCGGGTAGCTCGAGAAGATCAGGCCCCCTGGCGCACCGATGTTGGGCTTCACGCTGAGGTCGGCGGCGAGGCCGAAGGAGCTGAAACCGGAGATGAGGCCCCCCGTGGCGACTGCCGCGGTCACCGTGTCGGTGCCCCAGGTCATCGTGGCACCCGGGGTCGCGGCGATCGCCTGGCCGTCGGCCTGGGTGATCGAGACCACTGGAATCGCGATCGGGACCGGGCCGACCACAGTGGGGTTCACCGTGCCAGGGCGGTCGTTGTAAAGCACCATGGCCGTGGCGCCGGCCGCCTGGGCATTGGCCGCCTTGATGTGGAAGGAGCAGGCACCACGTGACACGAGCGCGGCCGACCCGGCGGGAAAGCCGGCGAAGTCCGCCGCGTTACAACCAGTGACCGGCGTCGGCGCTGCCAGCGGCAACGTGCCGGAAGTGGGTGCCGGCGGGGCCCCGGTGGCGGCGCTGAAGCCGACCTTCAGCCCGCCGGGATTCACGGTGAACGCCTGTTGCGTTGACTGGATGTTGTCGAACGAGGCCACGCCGATGACCTTCTCGCCCACGCCCGGCGCGCCGGCGGCGAACAGCGCGTCGGGCGACGAACCGCCCGGGCCGTTGTTGCCGATCGACGCGACCATCACGACGCCCTTGTCGACCAGCCGGCTGGAGGCCTGCGCGGTCGGGTACTGCGGCCACTGGCGTGCCGCCCCCAGGCTCTGGTTGATGATCTGCATGCCGTCGGCATAGGCTCGCTCGAGCGCGGCCACGATCACGTCCGACGAGGACGAGCCCGCGCAACCGAACACGCGATAGGCGCCCAGCGACACGTCGGGGGCGACGCCCTTCAGACCGCCGCCATTGGCGCCGACGATGCCCGCGACGTGGGTGCCGTGGCCGCCGCAGTCGTCCGGGTTGTTGTCTGGCACCGGGACGAGCGCGTCTCCGCTGCCGGCGGCGTTGTAGTTGTCGCCGACGAAGTCGTAGCCGGCGACGATGCGCGCGGTGGGGAAGGGTGCGGCATTCGGCGCGCTCGGGGTGCCCGACCCGCCGAAGGCCGGGTGGTCGAGATCAATGCCCGTGTCGACCACGCCGACCTTGATGCCCTTGCCCGTCAGCCCGAGCGTGTTCTGGGCGACGCTGGCCCCTGTCATGCTGATCGCGGCGGCCAGATCGGCTGCACTGCCGGCCGCTTGCTCAGGCGTCGGCGCCTGGATCACCTCCACCGGGTACATCGCCTTGACGCCGGCCACACGTGCCAGCGCCGCGCGCTGGCCGGGCGCGACTTCGACCGCGAAGCCGTTGAACAGCGTGTCGTACGCGTAGCGCTCCTTGAAGCTGACACCGGCGGCCGCGGCATTGCGCCGGAAAGCCGCCTTCTCGGCCTGGACGGCCGATCGGCTGTTGCCGTCGGCCACCGGCTTGCCGGCCAGCTCGACGAACCACAGACGCCCGTTCTCGGCGGCGGCAATGGGCACGCTGCCCTGCGCCTGCGCGACGACCGGGCCCAGGGACAGCACGGCGGCGGATGCAGCCAGCGCCAGGGCACTCATGGAAACTCGCATGACTTGATCACTCCGGGGTTCCGGCCGGTCGGATGCGTTCGGCACCGCAGTCGGCTCGGGTGGCACTTCAAATGGATCCCGCGCTCTCTTGAAACGCGGAAACGGGATCTGGCAGGGCAGCGAACCACCGCATTCAGATCACCCGCGATGGTGGCGGGATGCAAGAAGCCGGCCAACGGTGTTTCCCTGGGGGCGGATCGCCGGGTGATCCCCTCGAATGGAGGGGGTCGGTGCCTAGAATGGCTGTCCGGATCCCCCCCCACAACCCATGAGGCGGCCCATGCCCGTCAATCTGCCCGCGATCACCGCCGCCGCACTGCATCCCATCCCCGGCCTGCGCCTGGCCACCGCCAAGGCCGGCATCCGCAAGGCCAACCGACGCGACCTGGTGCTGTTCGCACTGGAAGAGGGCGCCGCGGTGGCCGGCGTGTTCACGAAGAACCGCTTCTGCGCCGCGCCGGTGCAGGTCTGCCGCGAGCACCTGGCCGGTGATGGCGGCTCCGGCGTGCGTGCGCTGATCGTCAACACAGGCAATGCCAACGCGGGCACCGGCGAGGATGGGCTGGCGCGCGCGCGCCGCACCTGCGCCTCGCTGGCCGCCGCGATGGGCGTGGACGCCACGCAGGTGCTGCCGTTCTCGACCGGCGTCATCATGGAGACGCTGCCGGTCGAGCGCATCGAGGCCGCGCTGCCGGCGGCGATCGCCGCGCTCGCGCCGGCCGACGGGGCGCGCTGGGCCGAGGCGGCCGAGGGCATCATGACCACCGACACGGTGCCCAAGGCGGCGTCGCGCCGGATCGAGATCGACGGCCACGCGGTGCACGTCACCGGCATCAGCAAGGGCGCCGGCATGATCCGTCCGAACATGGCGACCATGCTGGGCTTCATCGCCACCGACGCCGCGATCGACCCGGTCCTGCTGCGGCCCCTGGTGAGCGCCGCGGCCGACCTCAGCTTCAACCGCATCACGATCGACGGCGACACCTCGACCAACGACGCCTTCGTGCTGATCGCCACGCAGCGCGCCGGGCACGCGCGGATCACGGCGCCCGATTCGCCCGCGGGGCAGGCGCTGGCGGTCGCCGTCTTCGAGGTGGCCACCGAACTGGCCCAGGCGATCGTGCGCGACGGTGAAGGTGCGACCAAGTTCATCACCGTTCAGGTCGACGGCGGCCGCAACGACGCCGAGTGCCGGCAGGTGGCTTACGCGATCGCGCACTCGCCGCTCGTCAAGACCGCCTTCTTCGCCAGCGATCCCAACCTCGGCCGCATCCTGGCGGCGGTCGGCTACGCCGGCATCGACGACCTCGACCAGGGGTTGATCGACCTCTTCCTGGACGACGTGCACGTGGCGCGCGCCGGCGGCCGCCACCCGGCCTACGAGGAGGCCGACGGCCAGCGCGTGATGAAGCAGGCCGAGATCACGGTGCGCGTCGACCTGCACCGCGGCGGGTCCTCGGCGACGGTCTGGACCTGCGACTTCTCGACCGACTACGTGCGCATCAACGCCGACTACCGCAGCTGACGCGCGCGCGTCGACGAGTTCCGATTGAAGGTCTTCGGCTGGCGCCTCGGCGCGCCCTGGTTCCTGCCGGCGGGCGACCTCTGGCGCGACCCGTCGTACTTCCGCCTGTGGAGCTCCATCCTCGCGAGCTCCTTCGGCAACCAGGTGATGATGCTGGCGCTGCCGCTCACCGCGGCGGTGCTGCTGCACGCCTCGCCGACGCAGATGGGCCTGCTGACCGCGATCGAGCTGCTGCCCTTCCTGTTGCTGTCGCTGCCGGCCGGCGTCTGGCTGGACCGGGTGCGCAAGCTGCCGGTCTACGCCACCGGCGAGACGCTGCTGGCGGTCGCCGCGCTCAGCGTGCCGCTGGCGTGGTGGGCCGGCTGGCTGTCGATGCCGTGGCTGTACATCGTCGGGTTCGTCATCGGCGGCGTGCACACGGTGGCCGGCAGCGCGGCGCAGATCGTGCTGACGCAGGTGGTGCCGCGCGAGCGGCTGGTCGAGGCGCACGCGCGCAACGCGCTCGCCAGCTCCGGCGCCGAGGTCGCCGGGCCGGGCCTCGCGGGTCTGCTGATCCGCCTGTTCGGCGCGCCGCTGACGCTGATCGTCAACGCGATCCTGCTGCTGGGATCGGCGCTGATCCTGCGCGGCATCGCGGTCCAGGAGCACCCCGACGCGCACGGGCGCGCCGCGTTCTGGGACGCGCTGCGCGAGGGCCTGCGTTTCGTCGCCCGCCAGCGGCTGCTGGTGACGCTGGCGGTGCTGATGGGTGTCTGGCAGATGGCCCACTACGCGGCGCTGACGGTGCAGATCCTGGTGGCCACGCGCACGCTGGGGCTGAGCGAGCAGGCGGTCGGCCTGTGCTTCACCGGCATGGGCGTGGGCACCGTCGTCGGCAGCGTCTGGGGCCGGCGCCTGAGCGCGCGCATCGGCCCCGGGCCCTGCCTGGTGGTCGGCTACGCGATCTGCGGCACCGGCTGGCTGCTGCCGGCCATCGCGCCGGCCGGCCCCTGGGGCGTGGCGGCCTTCGCCGCGATGCTGATGATGTTCGCACTCGGCGCGGTGCTCATCTTCATCAACTTCCTGGCGCTGCGCCAGGCCGTGACGC
>CAZQPN010000162.1:0-6514 GCA_964595215.1 uncultured Rubrivivax sp.
CACCAAGGGCATGATCGCGATCCAGCAGAGCGAGCGCAACGGCCGTGTCGTCGCCGCGACGCTGGTGCGGCCGGCCGACGAGATCATGCTGATCACCGACAGGGGCGTGCTGGTGCGCACGCGCGTGTCCGAGATCCGAGAGCTGGGGCGCGCCACGCAGGGCGTCACGCTGATCGCACTGGACGACGGCAGCCAGCTGTCGGGCCTGCAGCGCATCGTCGAGAACGACGCCAACGAGCCAGACCCTGTCGTTAGTGGCGACGGCGAGGATTCCACCACCCCCCCGACGCCCGGCACGCCGGGACAGGAGACCCCCTGATGTACAAATCCCTCGTGCTGGCCGCTGCGCTGGCCCTCGGCGCACACGCGCACGCACAGACCGCCGCCTCGCCCGCCAAGAAGGAGCTGGTGGCCAAGATCCTGGTGGCCCAGCAGGCCGCCGTCGAGCAGCTGGCGCGCCAGCTCGTCGAACGTCCGGCGGCTCAGTTGCTGCAGCGCGCCGGCAGCGTCGTGCAGGCACGCGTCGCGGCCGACCAGCGCGAGGCCATGGCGCGCGAACTGCAGGAGGACGCGCGCAAGTATGTCGACGAGACCTATCCCCTCGTGCGCGAACGCGCGATCAGGCTCGCCCCGACGACGATCGGGCCGGTGATGGAGGCCAAGATGACCGAGGACGAGCTGCGCCAGGTGCTGGCGGTCTTCGAGTCGGCCGCCTGGAAGAAGTACCAGGGCCTGGGCGGCGAGATGCAGCAGGCGCTCGGCCAGGCGCTGGTCGGCGAGGTACGCGAGCACCTCGAGACCCGGCTGCGCGGCCTCGACCAGACGATGGCGCGCCGCCTGGGCATCGAACCCGGCGCGGCGTCGGCCCCGGGTCGCTGACGAGGGATCGGTGACCGACCCCGTGACGCCCGACGGCGGCGCCGGTCCGGCCGGCCAAGCCAGCGAGGCCGTGCTGCAGGCGCTGCGTGCGCAGATCGATACCGTCGACGGCGACCTGCTGGCGCTGCTCAACCGGCGCGCGCAGCTCGCGCTCGAGGTCGGCGAGTTGAAGAAGCGCGAGGGCTCGGTCGTGTTCCGGCCCGAGCGCGAAGCACAGGTCATCGACGGGCTCAAGCAGCGCAATCCCGGCCCGCTGAAGACCGGCAGCATCGCGCCGATCTGGCGCGAGATCATGTCGGCCTGCCGCGGCCTGGAAACCGCCTCCCGGGTGGCCTACCTCGGGCCGGCCGGCACCTTCAGCGAGGAGGCCGCGTTCGGCTACTTCGGCAGCTCCATCGTGCGCGTGCCCTGCGGGAGCTTCGACGAGGTCTTCCGCACCGTGGCCGCAGGCGCGGCCGACTTTGGGGTCGTCGCGGTCGAGAACTCGACCGAGGGCGGTGTCGCCCGCTCGCTCGACCTCTTCCTGCACACGCCGCTGACGATCATCGGCGAGACCAGCCTGTTCGTGCAGCACAACCTGTTGCGTCGCACGAATGCGCTCGAGGGCATCCGGGCCGTCGTCGCGCATCCGCAGGCCCTCGCGCAGTGCCACGCCTGGCTGTCCGCCCACCTGCCGAACGCCGATCGGCGACCGGTGGCGAGCAATGCCGAGGGTGCACGGCTGGCGGCCGAGGACGAGGGCCTGGCCGCGATCGCGAGCGCGCGTGCCGGCAGCGAGTACGGACTGCACGTGATCGCGCCGGCGGTCCAGGACGATCCGCGCAACCGCACGCGCTTCGCCATCGTCACCGACCCGCAGCGCCATCCGGCGCCGGCGCCGTCGGGGCACGACTGCACCAGTCTCGTCGTGTCGGTGCCCAACCGGCCGGGCGCGGTACACGACCTGCTGGTGCCCCTGAAGACGCATGGTGTGTCGATGACGCGCTTCGAGTCGCGGCCGGCACGCTCCGGGCAGTGGGAGTACTACTTCTACATCGACATCGACGGCCACCCGGGGCAGCCGCGCGTCGGCGCCGCGCTGGCCGCGCTGCGCGAGGTCTGCGCCTTCTTCAAGGTGCTCGGCGCCTACCCGGTCGACGTGCACTGACCCGGTCGCCGCCGACATGTTCAAGCAGCTGGGCGTCATCGGATGCGGCCTGATCGGCGGCTCGTTCGCGCTCGGGCTCAAGCGCGCGGGCGTCGTCAGGCAGGTCGTCGGCTACAGCAAGTCGCCGTCGACGACCGAGCGCGCGCGGCGGCTCGGCGTCATCGACGTCGCGGCGGAGTCGGCGCTGCTGGCGGTCTCGGGGTCGGACATCGTCATCATTGCCGTGCCGGTCGCCGCGACCGAGGCGACCTTCAAGGCGATCCGACACCTCGTCGACCCCGACATGCTGGTGATGGACGTCGGCTCGACCAAGCGCGACGTCGTCGACGCCGCACGCCGCGTGCTGCGCGAGCGCCTGCCGTCCTTCGTGCCGGCGCATCCGATCGCGGGCAAGGAGTCCGCCGGCATCGACCACGCCGACGCCGCGCTGTTCACCGGGCGCAGCGTGATCCTGACGCCGCTGCGGCAAACGCGGGCCGACCACGTCCAGCGCGCCACGGACGCCTGGCAGGCGGTCGGCGCGCAGGTGTTGAAGATGTCGGCTGAGGACCATGACGCCGCCTTCGCCGCCGTCAGCCACCTGCCGCACCTGCTCGCGTTCGCCTACTTCAGCGCCGTGATGAAGCATCCGGCGGGGCGAGACTACATGGCGCTCGCCGGACCGGGCTTCCGCGACTTCACGCGCATCGCCGCGAGCGATCCGGCGATCTGGCGCGACATCCTGATCGCCAACCGCGAGGAGGTGCTGAAACAGTCGAGCCGCTTCCGGCACACGCTGGACGCCCTGGAACTCGTGATGCAGTCCGGCAACGCGGCCGCGCTGGAGGACCTGATCCGCGGCGCGTCGGCGGCGCGGTCGACCTGGCAGATGGGACAGTTGGGGCAGATCGGACAGGCGCAGCCGGCCGGCACGGCCACCACCACGGACGCGGCGGGGGACGCAGCGCCGCGCAAGGGTCGGCGGGCGTGAGCGCACCCGCGCGACCAGCCTTCCTCGACCTGCCGCCGCTGTCACAGGCAGGCGGCACCGTGCGGCTGCCCGGCTCGAAGAGCATCTCGAACCGCGTGCTGCTGCTGGCCGGATTGAGCGCCGGCACGACACGCGTGCACGGTCTGCTCGACTCCGACGACACGCGCGTCATGCTGGATGCACTGCGCGCGCTCGGCTGCGGCCTGCAGCCGGCCGGGCCGGCGCTCGACGTCACCGGGCTGGCCGGCCGGCTGGCGGCGCACGAGGCGGCGCTCTTCCTCGGCAACGCCGGCACGGCGATGCGGCCGCTGACGGCGGCGCTGGCGGTGCTGACGGCGACCCAGGGCGGTCGCTTCGAGCTGTCCGGCGTGGCGCGCATGCACGAGCGACCGATCGGTGACCTCGTCGACGCGCTGCGCCCGCTCGGCTGCACCATCGACGACCTCGGGACGCCGGGCTATCCCCCGCTGCGGCTGCACGGCCAGGCGGGCGGCCGGCTGGCGCTGGCGCGGCCGATCCGCGTGCGCGGCGACGTCTCCAGCCAGTTCCTGACCGCGCTGCTGCTGGCGCTGCCACTGGCGGCGCAGGCCAGCGGCGACGGCGACACGGCGGTCATCGAGGTCGTCGGCGAGCTGATCTCCAAACCCTACGTCGAGATCACGCTGAACCTGCTGGCACGCTTCGGCGTCGACGTGCAGCGCGATGGCTGGCAGCGCTTCACGATCCCCGCCGGCAGCGCCTACCGATCGCCGGGGGAGATTGTGGTCGAGGGCGACGCATCGTCGGCGTCCTACTTCGTCGCCATCGGCGCGCTGGCCGCGGGCGCCGATGCGCCGGTCGTCGTCGAGGGCGTCGGGCTCGACTCGATCCAGGGCGACATCCGCTTCGTCGACGCCGCGCGCGCGATGGGCGCCGAGGTGCGGGGCGAACGCGGCCGGCTCGTCGTGCACCGCGGCGCCTGGCCGCTGCGGCCGATCACGCTGGACTGCAACCACATCCCGGACGCGGCGATGACGCTGGCGGCGATGGCGCTGTTCGCGGCCGGGACGACGCGCCTGACCGGCATCGCCAGCTGGCGCGTCAAGGAGACCGACCGCATCGCGGCGATGGCCGCGGAACTGCGCCGGCTCGGCGCCACGGTCGCCGAGGGCGCCGACTTTCTCGAGGTCACGCCGCCGACGCCGGGCGGCTGGCGCGCTGCGGCCATCCACACCTACGACGACCATCGCATGGCCATGGCGATGTCGCTGGCGGCCTTCAACGGGCTGGCCGGTGCGGCACCCGCGGTGCCGGTGCGCGTGCTCGACCCGCATTGCGTCGGCAAGACCTTCCCCGGTTACTTCGAGGCCTTCTTCGGCGTCGTCGAGGCAGCCCCGGACGACGTGCCGGTGATCACGATCGACGGCCCGACGGCGTCCGGCAAGGGCACCCTGGCCGCCACATTGGCACGCCGCCTGGGCTACCACCTGCTGGACTCCGGGGCGTTGTACCGCGCCACCGGCCTGGCGGCCGAGGACGAGGGCGTGTCGCCCGACGACGAGCACGCGGTGGCCGCGGTCGCGGCCGCGCTCGACCTGCGCTTCGACGGCGAGCGCACCTGGCTGCGCGGCCGCGACGTCAGCGACGCGCTGCGGCGGGAGCACACCGGCATGCTGGCGTCGCGCGTGTCGGCACTGCCAGCGGTGCGGCGCGCGCTGCACGGCCTGCAGCTCGGATTCCGCCGGGCGCCCGGACTGGTGGCCGACGGGCGCGACATGGGCACCGTCGTCTTCCCGCGCGCGGACCTCAAGGTGTTCCTGACCGCGGGCGCCGCTGAACGCGCGGAACGCCGCCATAAGCAGTTGATTTCCAAGGGGATTTCAGCTAGCATCGACGATCTTCGAGCTGACTTGGAAGCGCGCGACCAGCGGGACCGATCCCGCGCGGTGGCGCCTTTGAAGCCGGCCGAGGATGCGCTGTCGCTCGACAACTCGGCGCTCGGCATCGACGAATCCGTCGACCGGGTGCTGGCGTGGTGGGACGAGCGCAGGCCCTTCCCCCGCTGACCCTGCCGAGCCCCCCCCTGGCCGGCGGCGGCCCGCGGAGACGGGGCCAACCGGTGCAACACCCTCCCCTGCCGGGCAGCCATGCCCACCGGGGGTGTTGCGTGTCCTGTCCTCCAACCCCGCAACGGCTGTTGCATTCATCGTCCGGCAGACCGAAAGACGCAGCGCGTCGTCCGCCCGGACCCAGGAAACCACATGTCCCAAACCCAAACTGCCACCACCGGTGGCGGCGAGTCCTTTGCCGCCCTGTTCGAAGAGTCGCTGAAGTCCAGCGACATGCGCGTCGGCGAGGTGATCTCCGCCGAGGTCGTGCGCATCGACTTCAACCACGTGGTGGTCAACGCCGGCCTGAAGAGCGAGGCCTACATCCCGGTCGAGGAGTTCAAGAACGACCAGGGCGAGCTCGAGGTCCAGGTCGGCGACTTCGTCTCCGTCGCCGTCGAGGCGGTCGAGAACGGCTACGGCGACACCATCCTGTCGCGCGACAAGGCCAAGCGCCTGGCGTCCTGGATGTCGCTCGAGAACTCGCTGGAGTCGGGAGAATTCGTCACCGGCACCGTCAACGGCAAGGTCAAGGGCGGCCTCACGGTGCTGGTCAACGGCATCCGCGCCTTCCTGCCCGGCAGCCTGCTCGACACGCGCCCGGTCAAGGACATGAGCCCGTTCGAGGGCAAGACGATGGAGTTCAAGGTCATCAAGCTCGACCGCAAGCGCAACAACGTCGTGCTGTCGCGCCGCGCCGTCGTCGAGGCCAGCATGGGCGAGGAGCGCGCCAAGCTGCTCGAGACGCTGCACGAGGGTGCGATCGTCAACGGCGTGGTCAAGAACATCACCGAGTACGGCGCCTTCGTCGACCTCGGCGGCATCGACGGCCTGCTGCACATCACCGACATGGCCTGGCGCCGCGTGCGTCACCCGACCGAGGTGGTGCAGGTCGGCCAAGAGCTGCAGGCCAAGGTGCTGAAGTTCGACGCCGAGCGCAGCCGTGTCTCGCTGGGCCTCAAGCAGCTCGGCGACGACCCCTGGATGGGCGTCGCGCGCCGCTATCCGACGGGCACGCGCCTGTTCGGCAAGATCACCAACATCGCCGACTATGGCGCGTTCGTCGAGATCGAGCCGGGCATCGAGGGTCTGGTGCACGTCTCTGAGATGGACTGGACGAACAAGAACGTCGCGCCGTCCAAGGTCGTCACGCTGGGTGAGGAGGTCGAGGTCATGGTGCTCGACATCGACGAGGACAAGCGCCGCATCAGCCTGGGCATGAAGCAGTGCAAGGCCAACCCCTGGGAAGAGTTCAGCGCCACCGTCAAGCGCGGCGACAAGGTCAAGGGCCCCGTCAAGAGCATCACCGACTTCGGCGTCTTCATCGGCCTCGCGGCCGGCATCGACGGCCTGGTGCACCTGTCCGACCTGTCCTGGCACGAGCCCGGCGAGACGGCGGTGCGCAACTACAAGAAGGGCCAGGAAGTCGAG
>CAZQPN010000163.1:0-6504 GCA_964595215.1 uncultured Rubrivivax sp.
AGTTGCTGGTGAAGATGCCGCCGTCCTTGTTGCTGTCGCTGTAGCCCAGCATCACGTCCTGCTCGCCGCCGCTGCGCCGCACCATCTCGGGCATGCCGGGCAGCTCGTAGAAGGTGCGCATGATGGGCTCGGAGCGGCGCAGGTCGCCGATGGTCTCGAACAGCGGCACGACGATCAGGTCGCACACCGCGTCGTCGGCCAGCAGGCCGCGCATCAGCCCGGCCTCCTTGAGCAGCAGCAGCAACTCGAGCAGGTCGCTGACCTCCTCGGTGTGGCTGATGATCGCGTGGCGGATGGCCGCCCGTCCGAAACGCGCCAGCGCGTCGCGCGCGGTCTCGAGGATCTCGAGCTCGTCGCGCACCAGCGCCGAGTAGCTGGCGCCGTGCACTCGCAGCGGCCGGGCGTCGTCGAGCAGCGTCAGCAGCCGTTCGCGCCGCATCGGCTCGGCGAGCGCGCTGTAGTCGGGCTCCAGCCGCGCCACGCGCAGCAGTTCGGCGACGACCGCCTCGTGCTTGTCCGAGCTCTGCCGCAGGTCGAGCGTGGCGAGGTGGAAGCCGAAGACCTGCACCGCGCGCTGCAGCGGCGCCAGCCGCGGCGCGACCAGCGCGCCGGCGTGGTGCGAGCGCAGCGAGGCTTCGATCACCGCCAGGTCGGCGGCGAAGTCCTCGGCGCGCGCATACGGGTCCTGCGGCGCCACCGCGTGGCGCAGCGCCTCGGTGCCGGTCAGCGCGTGCAGCGTCGCCGCGAGCCGCGCGTAGATGCCGGTCAGCGCGCGCCGGTAGGGCTCGTCCACCCGGTGCTCGCTGCGGTCCGGCGAGCGATCGGCCAGCGCCGTCATCTCGGGCGTCACCGGCGCCAGCATCTGCGACATCGACAGCTCGGAGCCCAGCAGGTGGATCTCGGTCAGGTAGTGGCGCAGCGCCACCTCGGCCTGGCGGCGCAGCGCCAGCCGCAGCGTGTCGGCCTTGACGTTGGGGTTGCCGTCGCGGTCGCCGCCGATCCACTGGCCCATGCGCAGGAAGGGCGCGATGGCGTGCCCGGGCAGCGCACGCTCGAGGTCGCGGTAAAGGCGCGGGATCTCGCGCAAGAAGGTGCTCTGGTAGTAGCCCAGCGCGTTCTCGATCTCGTCGGACACGCTGAGCTTGGCCGTGCGCAGCATGCGCGTCTGCCACAGCTGGGTGACGCGGGCGCGGATCAGCGCCTCGTTGTCGTCGCGCTCGCGCTCGCTCGTCAGGCCGTCGCGCGCGCCGACGAGCTCGGCGATGGCGCGCTCGGCGTCGAGGATGCTCTTGCGCTGGACCTCGGTCGGGTGGGCCGTCAGCACCGGCGAGATGTAGGCGTGCTGCAGCATCTCGGCGATGTCGGCGGCGCGGTGACCGGCGCGCTGCAGCCGCTCCAGCGCCAGCGGCAGCGAGCCCTCCTGCAGATGCCCGGCGGCCTCGTGCACGCGGCGGCGGCGCACGTGGTGGCGGTCCTCGGCGATGTTGGCCAGGTGCGAGAAGTAGCTGAAGGCGCGGATCACGCTGACGGTCTGGTCGACCGACAGGTTCTTCAGCAGCCGGTCGAGCACGCGGCCGGCGCTGGCGTCGGCCTTCAGCCGGTAGGCCACCGACAGCTGCCGCACGCGCTCGACGAGCTCGAAGGCGTCCTTGCCTTCCTGCTCGCGGATGACGTCACCGAGGATCCGGCCGAGTAACCGGATGTCCTCGACGAGCGGCCTGTTCTTCTCGGCCGCGTCATGTTGTGCCTCCGTCTGGCGTGACCGGCGGGGCGATTTCGGCAGCTTGGCGACGGCACGCGGCTGTGGCATGAATGGCTCTTCGTGGTGTAACCAGGTTACCAATTGTGCATGCAAGCAGCATGCCTGCGGCCCTGGGTCGCGGCGCAGATCGGCGTCGGACGGCGAGCGGGATGCTGTGGCGCCGGCGCTGGCAGGGCAGGGCGCTGGGTGCAGCGGCAGGCTGGCGATAATGCGGCGATGACCGACACCACCGTCATCGCCACGCGCGAGAGCCGACTGGCCCTGTGGCAAGCCGAACACGTCCGCGAGCTGCTGACCGACCGCTTGGGCCGCCGCGTCGAGCTGCTCGGCATGACGACCCGGGGCGACCAGATCCTCGACCGCGCGCTGTCCAAGGTCGGCGGAAAGGGCCTGTTCGTCAAGGAGCTGGAGACGGCGCTCGAGGACGGCCGGGCCCACCTCGCGGTGCACTCGCTGAAGGACGTGCCGATGGAGCTGCCGGACGGCTTCGTGCTGGCCTGCGTGCTCGAACGCGAGGATCCGCGCGACGCCTTCGTCTCCAACCGCTTCGCCTGTGTCGAGGAGCTGCCCGCGGGCGCCTGTGTCGGCACCTCCAGCCTGCGCCGCGTGGTGCAGCTGCTCGCACTGCGCCCCGACCTGCGGATCGAGCCGCTGCGCGGCAACCTGGACACGCGGCTGCGCAAGCTCGACGAAGGCGGCCTCGATGCCATCGTGCTGGCCGCCGCCGGCCTCGTCCGCCTCGGTCTGGCCGCGCGCATCCGCGAGCGATTCGACCCGGCGCGCATGTTGCCGGCTGCCGGACAGGGCGCGCTCGGCATCGAGGTGCGTGAGGACGCCCGCGCACTGCGCGACGAGCTCGGCCGGCTGGCGCATGGATCGACCTGGCTGGCCGTCGAGGCCGAGCGTGCGGTGTCTCGCGGCCTGGGCGGCAGTTGCAGCCTGCCGCTGGCGGCGCACGCCGTCTGGCAGAACGACACGCTGGTGCTCGACGCTCTGCTCGGTGACGGGGCGACGCCGACGCGGCCGCTGCTGTGCGCGCAGGCGTCGGCCGTGGTGACCGATGTGGCCGCCGCGCGGACGCTGGGCGCCGGGGTGGTCGCGGCGTTGCGGGCGCAGGGCGCGGCCGGCTACCTGCCGGCGCCCTGAGCGCGCAGGCCCCGGGCGGCGTGGTCGCACCCTTTGCTGCGTTCTCATCCGGTCGACTCGTGCCAGCCGTGCCGCTGCATCCTTGCCTGCCCCGCGTGCTCGTGACGCGCCCGGCGGCACAGGCCGGTCCGTGGGTGGCGGACTTGCGCGCGGCCGGCATTGACGCCGTCGCGCTGCCGCTGATCGACATCGGGCCGGCGCCGTCGCCGGCCGCGGTGGTCGCGGCGTGGTGTTCGCTGCCGTCGGTCTCGCTCGTCTTCTTCGTCAGCGCCAACGCGGTCGACGCCTTCTTCGCGCTCCGGCCTGCGGACGCGGCGTGGCCGGCGACCACACGGGCCGCCGCGCCCGGGCCGGGCACGGCCAGCGCACTGGCCGAGGCCGGCGTGCCGCCGGCGGCGATCGTGGCGCCGGCGGCCGATGCCGAGCGCTTCGACTCCGAGCAGCTGTGGACGTTGCTGCGAGACGAGTCCTGGGCCGGCCGCTCGGTGCTCGTCGTGCGCGGCGAAGACGGTCGGGACTGGCTGGCCGAGCGCTGGCGTGCCGCCGGTGCCGCGGTGTCCTTCGTCGCCGCCTATGCGCGCCAGCCGCCGACGGTCGACGCTGCGGCGCGGCAGCAGTTGGCCGCAGCCGCGGCGGCGCCGGCAGAGCACGTCTGGCTGTTCAGCAGCAGCGAGTCGGTCCGCCGGCTGGCGGCGCTCGCACCGGCGCTGCCCGCACTCGCGACAGCGCTGGCAACACATCCGCGGATCGCAGACGCGGCGCGCGTCGCCGGCTTCGCCCGCGTCGGTGCCTGTGCGCCGCGCCTGGCGGACGTCGTGCAGGCCGTGCGGGCCTTTCATCGGGCCGCGCCGGCGGCGCCGGATGCCTAGAATCGATCGACGTGAGCACCCCGTCCGATCTGCCGCCCGCAGCGCCTGACGCGGCTGGCGCGCCCGGTCCGGAGCGCGCCGGACCGCTGCCGCGGCCCGACCCTGCGCCGCCTTCATCGTCGATGGGCGCCGGCACGGCGGACGCCATGCCTGCGGGCGTCACCGATGGCGCACGCTCCGGTGGCCCGACGGCGACCCCCTCTCGACGACCCTGGTTGCCATGGGTGGCGGGGCTCGCCCTCGTGCTGGCCGTGGCCGCCGCCGGGGTGGCCTGGCAGGCGCGCGAGCGGCTGCAGCGGATGGAGGCCGAGCTCGTCCGCCGCCAGCAGGCGAGCGCCGATTCGGTCGCCGAGGCTCGCCTGATCGCCCGCCAGGCGCAGGAGCTGGCGCGCGAGGCCGCCGCCCGCGCCGCGCTGCAGGAGCTGCGGCTGGTCGAGCTGACGGCGTCGCGTGACCAGATCGCCGACGTGCTCACGGCCGTCACGCGGTCGCGCGACGAGAACCTGCTGGTCGAACTCGATGCCGGGCTGCGCATGGCCATGCACCAGGCGGCCATCACCGGCAGTGCCGATGCCGTGGTGCTCACGCTTCGCTACGCGGAGGACAGGCTCGCGCGTGCCAGCGGGCCGGCGATCGACCGTGTGCGGCGTGCCGTCGGCGCCGACCTGGAGCGCGTGAAGACCGGCGCGTCGGCCGACCCGGCGGCGCTGGCCGACCGGCTCGACGAGGCCCTGCGCAGTGTCCAGGGGCTGCCGCTGCTGGCCCAGGCCGTGCCGCCGGCCGCACCCGCGTCCGTGTCTGCGCCGGCGCGCCGGGCGCGCGCCGATCATGCGCCGGTCGCAGCGTCGGCGCCGGCCTCGGCGGCTTCGGCGGCCGCTGACGGCACCACGCTGACCGACACCTGGCGCGAACGGGCGCGCCAGGCATGGCCCGTGCTTTGGGCCGAGGTCCGGGCGCTGGTGCGGCTGACGCCGGTCGACCACCCGGAGGCCGCGTTGCTGGCCCCGGAGCAGGCGACCTTCGTGCGCGAGAACCTGCAGCTGCGTCTGCTCAGCGCGCGCGTGGCCGTGCTCAGTCGCCGCTTCGACAGTGCACAGGTCGATCTCGGGGCGGCGCGCGAGTTGCTGGAGCGCTACTTCGACCGCCGCGCCCGCAGCGTGCAGGGCGTCCTCGACACCGTGCGCCAGGTCGGTGCCCAGGCGCAGGCGGTGCCGGTGCCGCGGCCCGACGCCACGCTGGCCGCGATCGCCGCCGCCACCGGTGGCCGCTGAGGCGGGTGTCGTGCGTCTGGTCGTCTGGCTCTTGCTGCTGTCGGTCACGGCCGTCGTCGCGGCGCTGACGCTGGGGCGCAACGACGGCCTGGTGAGCTTCTACTGGGGCGGTTGGCGTGCCGACGTCTCGCTGAACCTGTTCCTGATCGCGCTGCTGGTGCTCGGCGGTGCCACGTTGCTGGCGGTGCAGGCGACGCTGGCATTGCTGCAGCTGCCACGGCGTGCCGCCGAATGGCGCGCACTGCAGCGCGAGCGTGCCGCCCAGGCGGCGCTGCGCGAGGCGCTCGCGGAGTCGTTCGGCGCCCGCTACGCGCGCGCCCACAAGGCGGCCCAGCGCGCGCTGGCGTTGCACCGCGACGGCGCCGGCACCGACCGCGAGTTCGCGCAGCTGGCGCACCTCGTCGCCGCCAGTGTCCTGCACCGGCTGGGCGATCGTACGCGCCGCGACGAGCAACTGGCGCAGCTGGCCCTGCTGCGGCAAGGCGCGGGGCTGGGCACGCGTGCCGACGACGGCGCGCGGTTGGCCGCCGTGGAGTGGGCGCTCGACGACCGCGACGACGGGCGCGCGTTGTCGCTCCTCGCCCAGCTGCCGCCGGGCGTGGCGCGGCGCACGCAGGCGCTGCGGCTGCGGCTGCGCGCGGCCAGGCTGGCGCGCCGGCCGCTGCAGGCGCTGCAGACGGCGCGGCTGCTGGCCAAGCACCAGGCCTTCTCGCCCGAGGTCGCGCGCGGTCTGCTGCGCTCGCTGGCGGCCGATGCACTCGACGACGCGCACGACGCCGAGCAGTTGCACCATGCCTGGCGGCAGCTCGACGCCGCCGACCGGCGTGACCCGCACGTGGCGGCGCGCGCGGCCGAACGTGCGGTCGCGCTCGGGCTGCCGGCCGATGCGCGGGCCTGGCTGCGGCCGCACTGGGAGACGCTGGGCACCCTGGACGGCGACGCGCGTGAGCGGGTGGCGCTGGCGCTCGTGCGTGCCGGGTCGGGTGTGGAGGCGGACTGGCTGCCGCTGCTCGATGACGCGTTGCGCCACCATGGCCACCACGCCGACGTTCAGGCGGCGATCGGGCTGCTCTTTGCGGAGCGTCAGCTCTGGGGCAAGGCGCAGCCGCTGCTGGAATCGGCGGCGGATGAGCCATCGCTGACGCTGGCGATGCGGCGCCTCGCCTGGCTGGCCCTGGCCCGGCTGGCGCGCGAGCAGGGCGACGAGGGGCGTGCCGTGCGTTGCGATCGCGCAGTGGCTGCGCTTGGCGCGTGACCTGCGCTGGTTCGGCTGGCGCTGCCGGTCACCGCCGTCCCGCGGCCCGGGGCCAGCGCCTTCGGTCAACGACGCGGCGCACGCCGTGTCTGGACGCGGCCGCTCTCGATGCTATACTTGCGGGCTACGCGGCTGTAGCTCAGCTGGATAGAGTACTTGGCTACGAACCAAGGGGTCGTGGGTTCGATTCCTGCCAGCCGC
>CAZQPN010000164.1:0-6473 GCA_964595215.1 uncultured Rubrivivax sp.
GCATCGAAGCTGCTCTACGGGTACCTGATGCGCGCCGGCGTGCGCGTCCACGAATACAGCGAACGGCCGCTGCACGCCAAGGTCGCGGTGGTCGACGACGATTGGGCGACGGTCGGCTCGAGCAACCTCGACCCGACCAGCCTCGGCCTGAACCTCGAGGCCAACGTCGTCGTGCGCGACGAGACCTTCGCCAGCCAGCTTCGGGTTCGGATCGAGCACCTGATGCAGCAGCGCTGCGCGCTCGTGCAGTTGCCCACACCCGGGCCGCTGCGCTCGGCCTGGATCGCGCTGCGCAATTTCTTCGTCTTTCATGCCATGCGCCACTTCGCGGCCTGGGTGCAGCAGGCGCCAGAAGCGGCACCGCGGGTCATTCCCCTGCGGTCCGATCCCCAATGAGACCGGCAGCGCGGTGGGTCTGGTCGTGGTTCAAGCGGGTGGCGCCATGGGCCCTGGCGACGCTGGTGCTGACGCTGGTGGCACACCTGGCACGCACGGTCGACTGGTCGGAGGTCTGGCAGGGCCTGCAGACAATGTCGCCCGCCCGGCTGGCGGCAGCGGCGGCGTTGGCGCTGCTCAGCTACGCCCTGTACGCCAGCTTCGATCTCGTCGGGCGGCGCCTCACCGGCCACGCCCTGTCGATACCGCGAACCATGGGCATCGCGGCGATCAGCTACGCGTTCGGTCTCAACTTCGGCGCCTGGATCGGCGGCTTCGGGCTGCGGCTGCGGCTTTACACGCGCCGGGGTCTGCCGACGTCAACGGTGGCGCGGATCATTGCGCACAGCGTCGCGACGAATTGGATCGGTTATCTGTGGGTCGCCGGTGCGGTGCTCATGTGGGCACCACCAACGCTGCCTCCGGCCTGGATCCTGCCCGACATCGGGCTGCGTGCCATCGGGCTGGCGCTGGTCGCGGCAGCGCTGGGCTACCTGGCGCTGTGCCGCTATTCGCGCCAGCGACAGCTGACGTGGCGCGGCTACGTGTTGATCCTGGCGCGCGGCCGCCTGGCCGCGGTGCAGGCGCTGGCCGGTGGCGTGAACTGGCTCCTGATCGGCACCATCGTCTGGAGCCTGTTGGGCGGGCGCATCGACTATCCCACCGTGCTCGGCGCGATGTTGCTGGCAGCGGTGGCCGGCGTCGTGACGCACGTACCGGCCAACCTGGGTGTGATGGAGGCCGTTGTCGTGGCGACCCTGGGTGCCCGGCTGCCGGTTCCCGAGCTGCTCGCCGCGATGCTGGCCTACCGCACCACCTACTATCTGCTGCCGCTGTCGCTGGCGCTGCCGGCGTACGGCCTGCTCGAATCGGCAGCGCGACGCGTGGGCGCCTCCTCAGCGTCGGGACCGGAACACTAGGCATCTCGCTCCGACGCCCTGCTGCAAGGCACGGTGTCCCGGCGCCACCACACGAGCAGCAGGCGCGACCGAGCCGCCGCGTCCTTCAGGTCCACGCGATGCGGCGGATGTCCAGCGCGAACGGCCCCGGGCTGCGGCCGGCTGCCACCAGCCCGACCTGACACACGCGCGACGGGTCCAGCGTCGGCGCGCCGGGCACGGCGCGGCCGCGGAAGCTGGGCACGAACGCGGCCCGTGTCAACGTCAAGGTCTGCCAGCCGTCGCCGTCCGGGGCGAAGCTGCATTGGTAGGCGAGGCTGTCGACGCCGTCGTCCGCAAACAGGCTCAGCTTGTAGGGCCGCGGGGGACCGCGCAGCGTCAGGACGCAGCCGCTGGCGCCCGCCAGCCCCAGCGACCGCACCGGGCTGCGCACTGACGCGAAACCGCCACCGTGTGCGAGCGACACCTGGCCCTCGAACACCGCATGTCCGGACGGATCGTGGCGCAGCCGGCTGCGCGAGACGCCGCCCATCACCCGGTCGTCGATCGCCATCCAGCCGACGATGGCGACCGGGTCGTGGAAGTCGAACAGCACACTGGACACAGGGGGCACGGAAGTCGGGTCGGCTGCGGATCGGGCGACGGCATGCCGCAAGCGATTGTCGGCGTCAGGTGGCCTGAACCGCGGCCGGCGCCGTTGTGGAGACAATCCGGCAACGCGCACGACACACTGACCTGCCTTCGCCGCCGGCCAGGGCCAGGCGGCCGGCTGTCCCGGCGCGCGCGCACCCTCCCGCCCTTTCCTCACCCTCCACCGGAGCCCCCTGCATGTTCTCGCACGTCATGATCGGCACCAACGACATCCAGCGCGCCAAGACCTTCTACGACGCCGTGCTCGGCACCCTGGGCATCGCGCCCGGCCATGTCGACCGCCATCGCGTCTTCTGGCGCACGCCCACCGGCGTGTTCTCGACTTCGCTGCCGATTGACGGCCGCTCCGCGACGGTGGGCAACGGCAGCACCTTCGGCTTTGCCTGCCAGTCGCCCGAGCAGGTCGACGCCTGGCACGCCGCCGGCCTGGCGCACGGCGGCACCTCCTGCGAGGACCCGCCGGGCGTGCGCGAAGGCGCCAGCGGTCGCATGCACCTGGCCTATCTGCGGGATCCCGACGGCAACAAGATCTGCGCGCTGTACCGCGTGCCAAAAGCCTGAGCGACGCAGGGTCGCGAACGCGGCCCCTGCCCGCCCAGCCGCCGGCGGATCGCGTCCGATCCCGAACGACGATCCTTCTCACGCGTTCGTCGGCGTATCACGGCACGGCCCCGTCCGTGCCGATGCGCGAACGGTTCACCCTCGACCCGGGCGCGCTGACAATGGCGCCGCGCGCGGTCGATCGCTCACCGCGCCCGCTGCGTGTCAACGCATCGCGATCGCGCGCCTCGCGGTCGGTGCCGACGCCAACCCGAGCCTGCGGCAGAGCAGGATGAGCGCCGACGCGCTCAGGGCGACCGCGCCCGTAGGGCCGACGCTCAGCAGTGCGGTCAGCTGCTCGAACGCACCGGGATTCACCTTGTGGACGAAGAGCGTCAGTTCGAGGATCTGCTCGCTCGAAAAGCGAGCCGCCATTTCCCGAGGGATGTCGACCAGCGCTGCGCCGTCGCGCTGAAGCAGCGTCGCGAACGCGCCAGAGGCAACGGCCACCAGGCTCAGCGTGCCCAGCGGCCGCAGCAGACAGGCCAACATCTCGGCGCGCAACGGCGCGTTGGCATAGCGGTAGATCCGCGCCACCAGCCTGGCGGCCGCGACGTCGAGGCCGCGCAGGCTCCGAGGCCTCCTGCGGCCCGCCTGCACGGCGGTCCTCGGGACACATTGCCGAACCTGCCAGGCACGCTCGTTGGTGGCGAGCACGGCCTGGGCCTGGAGCAGGATGGGCGCGGTCAGAACCGGGATCCGGGGTGGTCGGGTCGGTCGCATGCGGGTGCATCTCCTTCGGTCCAGGAAGAGGGGGGCCTCGGATTCACCTTACCCCGCCCCGCCGCTGCCGACCGTCTCGGGATGTCGCGAATTGCAAGCAGGTGACAGCGCCATCGCATGCTGCAGGATGTACATCTGCGCACTGCAGATCCTGGAGGTTCTGAGTTCGTCGATCAAGGTCAGCAGCGCCAGCGCAGCATCGGCGCCCTCAAGCGCCGCGCCGCCGCCCTGGGCTTCGGCCGTCGATGACGTGCGCGCCCGGTCGCGCGTGCAGCGAACCCGCAGGGCCCACGGCCGCGATCCCGCCGCCCTCGATGAGCATGGCCCCCGGCCATCCTCGGCCGGCGGCGCGCAGCATCGAAGCGCTTTACACATCTATCATTCTAGGTGTATAGTTTTCACATGCAAGATCTGACGTACACCGCCCGCGCGCTTTCCGCCCTCGGTCACGAAGCACGGCTGTCGATCTATCGACTGCTGGTCAAGGCCGGGGAAGACGGTCTGAACGTCGGCGACATGGGCTCTCAGCTGCGCATTCCGGCCACGACGCTGGGGCATCACCTCTCGACGCTGGTCGCTGCGGGTCTTGTCACGCAGGAGCGCCGCGGCCGCGAAGTGATCAACCGCGTGGACTATGCAGCGATGAGGGGTCTGGTCGGCTTCCTGTCGTCCGAGTGCTGCGTCGGGGTCGCCGTCGTGGCGCAGGAGTGCGCCTGAGCGGCGGGCCAGCCGCCTTGACCGGACCCAGGCCCTCCTTCGAACCTCGACTTCGCCCGGCCGTCCTCTCTCGTTCCGTTCCACCCCACGCCTTCTTCCCCGCAGTTGTTGTTTCCTGGTCCTTAATTTCTATATATCTAGGTATATTGCCATGAAAACCACCACCATCGAACCGCGTCCTGCCCTGCCGGAATTCGCTATCCGGGCGACGGCGTTCGTGCGGCAGGAGGGGGTCTGGGTCTTCAGCCTGGCCCTGTTGGCGGCGCTGTTCGTCCTCGTGCCTGCACAGGGCATGGCGAGCGCGACCTTCGCGCTCGGCAGCGTCGCCGCCACCGCGCCGTTCCTGCTGCTGTCGATCGGCCTGGCCGCCTACGCCGGCGCCACCGGGGCGGACAACCTGATCGCCCGCGCCTTCAGCGGCTCGTCCGCCCGGATGATCGCCCTCGCCGCGCTGGCCGGCGGCCTTTCACCCTTCTGTTCCTGCGGCGTGATCCCGCTCATCGCTGCGCTACTGGCGATGGGTGTGCCGCTGCCGGCCGTCATGGCCTTCTGGCTCGCCTCGCCGATCATGGATCCCTCGATGTTCGTCCTGACGACCGGCGTGCTGGGCACGCAGTTCGCCGTGGCCAAGGCCCTGGCCGCGGTCGGCATCGGATTGCTGGGCGGTGCGGTGACCCACTCGATCATGCGGGCGGGCGGACTGTCCGATCCGTTGCGCGAAGGCGTCGGAAACGGTGGATGCGCCGGCGCCAAGGTCCGCGTTGTCAAGCCAGTGGTGTGGCGCTTCTGGACCGAGCCGGCGCGCATGGACAAGTTCCGGCGCGAGGCCCTCAAGACTTCGCTCTTCCTGCTCAAGTGGCTGACGCTGGCCTTCATCCTGGAGAGCCTGATGCTGGCCTACGTGCCCGCGTCCTGGGTCGCCAGCGCCGTGGGCGGTACCGGGATCGGCTCGATTGCGGTGGCGACCTTGGTCGGCGTGCCGGCCTACCTGAACGGGTACGCCGCGCTGCCGCTGGTCGGCGGCCTGATGAGCCAGGGCATGGACGGCGGTGCCGGCATGGCCTTCCTGGTCGCCGGCGGCGTCACCTCGCTGCCTGCGGCGGTAGCCGTCTTCGCGCTCGTCAAGCGTCCGGTGTTCGCGCTGTATGTCGGCCTGTCGCTGGGCGGCGCGTTCCTGTCCGGCCTGCTCTACCAGGGGTGGATGGCGCTGTGACTTGGCTGGCGGACGTCGAGCGACCGCGCCAGCGGCGCAAGGCGGCGCGCCAGCGCTGCTCGACCGACTTACACAGGGAGCTTGGGAAAGCGAACGCATGCGCGTGAACCGATGCTGTCATGCGCACCTCGTATCACTAGTCGAGCTACCTCTTTTCAAGCTCGCTGATCAAGGCCTTCATCTCTCCGATCTCTCGGCGCTGCGCCTCGATGATCGCGTCCGCCAGCTTGCGTACGCGCGGATCCTGGATATGAGCTCGCTCGCTGGTCAATATGGCGATCGAATGGTGCGGGATCATCGCCCGCATCCACGAGACTTCGCCCACCGTATCCTGGCTTCGGACCAGCCATAGCGCCCCGACGAAAATGATCGCGCAGCCTGTAAAGATGGCGATATTGATCTTTCGGTCGGCGTACATCCCCAGCATGAACGCGAGCATGATCACGCCCATAGCCGCGCCCATGACGAGCGCCATGTAGGCCCTCGTCTCGCTGAAGTAGACATGGTCCCATGCATAGGTGTTCAGGTACATCAGGCCGAACATCACAGCGGTGGACGTGGCGATCATCGCCGCGAACTTCGAGTACTTCATCATTTCGATGCTTCCTTAGTGGGTGTGCCTCGATAACGCGAATGACGGCCAGATCCAATCCCGAGCCGGCGAACTCACAACCCGTCCGCATACGGAACAGTCAGTTCTTGCCGAGCAACGCATCGGTTCGTCGCGCATCGGTCGGGTCGAAGCGCTCCATGGGCGGCGCCACGAGCAGCGCCTGGGCATCACTCGGACTACCACCCAACCAGGCACGCCATTGGTCTGTCTCCAGCGGCACCAGCGATCGCTTGTACTGCGCGTCGTCCGGCAGCTCGGGGTCGGGCTTGTGCAGCCGCGCCAGCAGCGGGTGGCCGTCGCAGTTGACGGTGAGGATAGTGTAGTTGGGCACGATCTCGCCCGTGGCCGGGTCGGTCCACTCCGACCACAGGCCGGCGATGGCCCAGGGCGCGACGTCGGCGCGTGCCATGCGCCACCAGATGTTCTTGCCGGTCTCCCAGTTCGGCTCCTGGTACCAGGTCGCCGGGATCAGGCAGCGCTGGCCGGCGGCCCAGGCCGCGCGGCAGGTCTGCCGCGTGGCCACGGTCTCGACGCGCGCGTTGTCGGTCCGGATGGCGCGCGATCCTGGCGATGCCCCAGGCTCACGCCACGAGACCGGCGCGCTTCAGACTGCCTGCATGGG
>CAZQPN010000165.1:0-6468 GCA_964595215.1 uncultured Rubrivivax sp.
CTTCGTCTTCGTCCGTCGCGTGCCCCCGGGTGTCACACGTCGAGCTGCGCTATCAAACCGTTGCCGAGGGCCAGAAAGCAGCAAGGCCTTCCGAAGAAGGCCTTGTGCATCAACTACTTATCTTGGCTCCCCGACCTGGGCTCGAACCAGGGACCTACGGATTAACAGTCCGGCGCTCTACCGACTGAGCTATCGGGGATCAGCCCGCAAGTATAACCGGATCGCGGACTCGGTCAGTCGCCCTCAGAGACGGGTCTGCAGCGACACGCGCAGCGCGCGCGGCGCCAACGGGAACAGGTAGGCGTGGCCGAACTGGTAGGGGGTGTCGCGCCAGGCGCGCTCGTCGGTCAGGTTGTCGATGCCGGCGCGCCAGGTCCAGGCCGCGCCGGCGGCCTGCCACTGGCCTCGCAGCCCGACGTCCAGCCGCGTCCAGCCCGGCGCCTCGATGCGGTTGTCCGGCAGCACCATGCGCGGGCCCTCGTGCACCAGGGCCAGCGAGGCCTGCGCCGCCGGCCACAGCGCCAGCCGGCGCGTGACCATCGCCTTGAGCGTGTGCTCGGGTACGTTGACCGGCCGCAGCCCGTTGGCCGCCGGATCGGCGCTGCCGCGGCGTTCGGCGTCCAGCCACATCGCGCCGGCCTGCCAGCCCCAGTCGCCCCGTTGCCAATCGATCTGGCCTTCGACGCCCTGGTGCACCGCCTCGCCGTCGACACGGCGCGTGCAGCTGCCGTCGACGTCGCAGGCGCCGATGTCGGCCGCCAGCGGGCGCGTGACGCGGAAGGCGGCGAGCGTCCACGACGGCCCGCCGTTCGCGGCCTCGTGCTTCGCGCCCAGTTCGGCCTGGTCGGTCTTCAGCGCCGGCAGCGCCTCGCCGGCGTTGGTGTAGCGGCTGCGGTTGGGCGCGACGTCGGTCTCGACGCCCTGGCCCCAGCTGGCGTAGAGCAGGGTGCCGCCGTCCAGCTTGTGCGTCAGCGCCAGCCACGGCGTCGTGAAAGACTGCGTGTAGTCGATCGGCCGTGAGCCGTCGGTGCGTACGCTCTCACGCTCGAGCCGAGTGTGGCGCAGCCCGGCCCACAGCGACCAGCGTGGCGACAGCTGCATGGCGTCGCGCACGTACCACTCGGTGCTGCGTTCGTCGCGGTTCGTGTTCTCCTCGGTCAGGTCGGGCGCCGGCGGCGTCACCGCGCTGCCGTCGTCGCTGCCGGGGCCGGCGTAGTTGTAGGCCTGGCGGCTGAAGCGGTCCTCGCTGCGTGTCAGCAGCACGCCGGCGCTCAGGTCGTGCATCACGCCGCCCGTTCGGGCGAGCCCGGAGACCTGCAGGTCCAGCGCGTCGACGCGCCGGCGCTCGCCTTCGCTGCGGTAGTCGTAGAGGTCGAAGCCGCCGTCGGGGCAGAAGCGGTCGGCGTAGTAGACGTCGGCCGCGGCGTCGTAGCAGCCGAAGGGGAAGGCGGTGCGGTCGTCGTTGCGCAGGCGCTGGGTGGCGCCGTGCGCGCTGAAGGCCCAGCCTTCGGCCAGGCGCTGGCGCCAGCGCAGCGACGCCGTCGTGCCCTCGAACACCGACGGCTGCGACCAGGGCTGGTTGTTCAGGTTGATGCGCGGGTCGATCGACCCGGCGGACGGCAGGCGGTCGCCGCGCAGGCTGAAGCCCGGCACGCTGGGCTGGCGCTGCTCGCTCCACTCGATCTCGGCCTCCAGCCGCGCGTCGGGCGTCAGTTGCGCGTCGCCGGCCAGCGCCAGCAGGCGGCGTTGTCCGTCGGCGTCGCGCACGGCCGGGCGCAGCTCGGCCGCCTGCGCGTTCAGGCGCAGGCCGAAGCGGTCGGCGTCGCCGAAGCGCTCGGACAGGTCGACGCCGGCGCTGACGCCGCCGCCCTGCTGCCAGTCCAGGCGCGCCTCGCGCAGCGACGCCGTCGGCCGCTTGACGACCAGGTTGGCCAGCCCGCCCGGCGCGCTGACGCCGGCCTGGATGCCGCTGATGCCCTTGAGCAGCTCGACGCGCTCCTTGTTGGCCAGGCCGATCGCGGTCTCGGCGTTGATCGGCAGGCCGTCGCGGCGGTAGTTGCTGCGGTTGTCCAGCACGAAGCCGCGCACGCTCAGGAAGCTCCAGTAGCCCTCGGTGTTGTAGGCGTCGGAGACCGCGGCGTCGAGCCGGCTCAGGCCGGCGATCGACCCGACGCCGGCGTCGGCCAGCGCGTCGGCGCCGAACAGCGCGGCCTGCAGCGGGCTGCTGGCCAGCGGCTGGCTGGCAAAGCCGCCGACGCTGGCCGGGGCACGGCCGGTGATGGTGATGCGTTCGGGCGTCTGTGCCCATGCGGCGCTGCCGGACGCGCAGCCGAGCGCGGCGGCCAGTGCGGCAGCCAGCGCGGCGGGCGTGGGTTTGAATCGGGTCTGTGCCATCGTGTGCCTTTCCTGCGGCAGATGGCAGGTCGGCGGGCCGCGATGGCGGGCCCCGGAAAGGGACCTTCGATCGGAGACTGCTTCCCTGCGCGAGGATTACCTCAATCAGGTTCAAAGGGACTTTCTCAGTCGGGCCGGCAAAACCGGCCCAACACCCCTAGCGAAGCCGCGATGATAGCGCCCGGCGCAAGGCCCTGACGTCGCGCGGCTGTACAGACCCACCATCAATAGGACACCCGATGAAGCCACCGTTCCGCGCCGACCACGTCGGCAGCCTGCTGCGCCCGCCGGCGCTGTCCGCCTTGCGCGCGCGGTGGAAGGCGGGCGAGGTCGACGCCGACACGCTGCGCGCCGCCGAGGACGAGGCGATCCGCGATGCGGTGCGGCGCCAGGCGTCGATCGGCCTGCAGGGCGTGACCGACGGCGAGTTCCGGCGCGACTGGTGGCACCTGGATTTCCTCGGCCGGCTCGACGGCGTGACGCTGCAGGCCAACCCCGGCCCGAAGTTCCAGATCGCCGGGCAGGGCGAGCAGCCGCCGATCGCCACCGTCACCGGCCGCATCGGCTGCAGCGGCCCGATCATGGCCGACGACTTCGCCTTCCTCGCATCGGCGACCACGCGCACGCCCAAGATGACGATCCCGTCGCCGTCGATGCTGCACCTGCGCGGCGGGCGTGCGGCAATCTCGCGCGAGGTCTATCCGGACCTCGATGCGTTCTGGGACGATGTCGCCGCAGCCTACCGCGCGGCGATCGGGCATCTCGCCGACGCCGGCTGCCGCTACCTGCAGCTCGACGACGTCGCCTTCGCCTACCTGTGCGACCCCAAGGTCCAGGCGGCCTGCCGCGCCAACGGCGACGACCCCGACGCGCTGCCTCGGCGCTATGCCGACACCCTCAATGCGGCGCTGCGGGGCCGCCCCGCCGACATGGTGGTCACCATCCACACCTGCCGCGGCAACTTCAAGAGCGCCTGGGTCGCCGAGGGCGGCTACGACCCGGTCGTGGAGGCGATGTTCTCGGCCGACGTCGACGGTTTCTTCATGGAGTTCGACAGCGAGCGCGCCGGCGGCTTCGGCCCGCTGCGCGCGCTGCCGGCCGACAAGCGCGTCGTGCTCGGGCTGGTGACGACCAAGGTCGGCGCGCTGGAGAGCGCCGACGCGCTGATGCGTCGCATCGACGAGGCGGCGCGCATCGTGCCGCTGGATCGTCTGTGCCTGAGCCCGCAGTGCGGCTTTTCCAGCACGCACCACGGCAACGCCCTGTCGGCCGAGGACCAGTGGCGCAAGCTCGAGCGGGTGGTCGAGGTGGCGCGCAGGGTCTGGGGCTGACGCGAGGTGCTCACCGCGCGACCGGGTGCGCGAGGTCGCGCAGATGGGTCGGCCCCGCGTGGTCCTCGATGTCGTGCACCAGCCGGCCGAACAGCCCGAGCGCGGCGAGCATCTCCAGCGCGACGAACATCGGCCCGACCAGCAGGCCGACGATGTCGTCGGCGAAGGCCGGCTTGCGGCCCTCGTAGTAGTGGCCGACGAACTGGATCACCCAGCCGATCACGAACAGCCCCACGCCCCATCCCAGCCAGGCCGACGTGCTGCCCCCGGCCAGCGGCTGGGCCAGCGCCAGCAACGCGGCGACGCCGGCGCTGACGGCCACGCCGAGCGCGAACTCGCCGCGGGTCAGGTACCAGGCCGCCGCCAGCGCGAACAGCAGCCAGGCCGGAGTCAGCGCCAGCCCGGCGACGTCCACCGCGGGGCGCGCCAGCAGCACGCCGATGGCGAACACGATCAAGGGCACGCCCACCAGATGGGTGGCGATGTTGCGCTGGTCGCGGTGGTACTCGGCGTAGCGCGTGAGCAACTCGGCGGCGGAGCGGAAGGGCGTGGCCATGGCGGTTCTCCTTGCCGGTCCATGGTAGCGCAGCGACCTAGAATCCGCTGCATTCCTGCCCCGGGCCAGCCTCCGATGACCATCAAGAGCGACAAGTGGATCCGCCGCATGGCCGAGCAGCACGGCATGATCGAGCCGTTCGAGCCCGGGCAGGTGCGCCACGCGCCGGACGGTCACAAGATCGTTAGCTACGGCACCAGCAGCTATGGCTACGACATCCGCTGCGCGCGTGAGTTCAAGGTCTTCACCAACATTCACAGCACGGTGGTCGACCCGAAGAACTTCGACGAGAAGAGCTTCGTCGACATCGAGGCCGACGTCTGCATCATCCCGCCCAACAGCTTCGCGCTGGCGCGGACGGTGGAGTACTTTCGCATCCCGCGCAACGTGCTGACGATCTGCCTGGGCAAGAGCACCTACGCGCGCTGCGGCATCATCGTCAACGTCACGCCCTTCGAGCCCGAGTGGGAGGGCTTCGTGACACTGGAGTTCAGCAACACGACGCCGCTGCCGGCCAAGATCTACGCCGGCGAGGGCTGCGCGCAGGTGCTGTTCTTCGAGAGCGATGAGGTCTGCGAGGTCAGCTACAAGGACCGCGGCGGCAAATACCAGGGGCAGCGTGGCGTCACGCTGCCCAAGACCTGAGGCGCCAGGGGCAGCATGGCGTCACGCTGCCCAAGACCTGAACACCCGGTCGCGTGGCGTCACGCGCGCCGGGACCCGGGTGCGGGGAGAGTCGACGCGGACCGTGACTGAATCCGCCGCGCGGCGCATGATCCACAGTCGTCGATCGACACGGAGTCCGCCATGAAGTGGGAAGGACAGCGCCGCAGCAGCAACGTCGAGGACCGACGCGGCATGGGGGGCGGCCGCGGCATCGGCGGGCGCAGCATCGGTGTCGGCACCATCGTCGTCGCGCTGCTGGCGGGCTGGGCGTTCGGCATCAATCCGCTGACGGTGCTGGGCCTGCTCGGCGGCGGCGCGCCGGGCCCGGTGGCCCAGGGGCCGGCCCCCGCGCCACCGGCCGACGACCGCCAGGCCGCCTTCGTCGCCACCGTGCTGGCCGACACCGAGGACGTCTGGCACCCCATCCTCCGCGCCGGCGGCGGCACCTACCGCGAGCCGAAGCTGGTGCTGTTCCGCGGCGTGGTGCCGACCGCCTGCGGCACCGGCCAGTCGGCGATGGGCCCGTTCTACTGTCCGGGCGACATGAAGGTCTACATCGATCTCGACTTCTTCGACACCCTGGCCAGCCGCATGGGTGCGCCGGGCGACTTCGCGCAGGCCTACGTCATCGCGCACGAGGTCGGGCACCACGTGCAGCGGCTGATCGGCGTCACCGAGCGCGTCGACGCCATGCGCGGGCGGCTGTCGGAGCGCGAGATGAACGCGCTGTCGGTACGTGTCGAGCTGCAGGCCGACTGCCTGGCCGGCGTCTGGACCAACCACTCGCAGCGCGGGAAGGGCTGGCTGGAGCAGGGCGACATCGAGGAGGCGATGAATGCCGCCTCGCGCATCGGCGACGACGCGCTGCAGCGCCAGTCGCAGGGCGCCGTCGTGCCCGACAGCTTCACCCATGGCAGCAGCGCGCAGCGCATGCGCTGGTTCCAGCGCGGGCTGCAAGGCAGCACCGTCGCGCAGTGCGACACCTTCAGCGCCGAGGCGCTGTGATCCAGAGCCGTGGGTCGGGTGGCGGCCACGCCGCTGCGACCGCCCAGGCGCGATCTCCCGCTGGCGTCCGCGGCCGGGGCGGCCGGGCTCAGGTCGGGAAGGTCCCCGGCAGCAGGATGCCGCGGTCGACGGTGCCGATCCTGGTGTGGCCGCAGAAGGCCATCGTCAGGTCGAGTTCCTTGTGGATGATCTCCAGCACCTTGGTCACGCCGGCCTCGCCCATCGCGCCCAGGCCGTACAGGAAGGCGCGGCCGATGTAGGTGCCCTTGGCGCCCAGCGCCCAGGCCTTCAGCACGTCCTGCCCGCTGCGGATGCCGCCGTCCATGTGGACCTCGATCCTGTTGCCCACCTCGCGCACGATCGCCGGCAGCGCCTCGATGCTGCTCTGCGCGCCGTCGAGCTGGCGCCCGCCGTGGTTGCTGACGATCAGCGCGTCGGCGCCGGAGTCGACCGCCAGCCGCGCGTCCTCGACGTCCTGGATGCCCTTCAGGATCAGCTTGCCGCCCCAGCGCTTCT
>CAZQPN010000166.1:0-6425 GCA_964595215.1 uncultured Rubrivivax sp.
GCGCCAGATCACGCAGCTGATCCCCGACTACATGGTGATGGGCGAGCGCGGCATGGCCGACATGGCCGAGATGGAGATGCCGCTGCCCGACAACACGGCGCCGATGATGACCGGCGACGGGCCGTTCGGCTCGGTCGAGATGGGCGGCATGTTCAGCGTCGTCAAGGTGCGCGCCGACCAGAAGCGGGGCGACTACTCCGACCCGGGCTGGTACGCACACCCGGAGGGCACGGTGGCCTACGAGTGGACCGGCGCGCTGGCCGAGCCGGCACGCTTCAAGGCCGAGGGGCGCGGATCGATGAAACCCGTGGCGCGACCCGCCCAGGACATCGAAGTGACGGTGCGCAAGCCCGTCGGCGGCCATGGCAGGCACTGACAGACCCGTCGACGGCGCGCCGCCGCCGCTGGCGGAACCCATTGTCACCACCCCGATCGAAAGGACCTCGATGACCCGGATGACACGATGGCTCGGCCGGGCCGCGATGAGTGCCGGCATCGCCGTCGGCTGCCTGGCCGGCGTGCCGGCGTTCGCCCACGGCGACCAGAAGCACGCGCCGAAGGCCGCGGTGGTCAAGGAACAGAAACCCTGGGGCATCGCCGGCGACGCCAAGGCGGCGCGCCGCACGGTGAGCTTCACGATGACCGACGACATGCGCTTCACCCCCGACCGGCTCGAAGTGGCGCAGGGCGAGACGCTTCGGCTGGTCGTGCACAACCGGGGCAAGGTGATGCACGAGTTCGTCCTCGGCACCAAGCCCGACCTCGACGAGCACGCCGCGCTGATGGTCAAGTTCCCGGACATGGAACACGACGAGCCCTACATGGCGCACGTGGCGCCAGGCGAGACCGGCGAGATCGTCTGGACCTTCAACCGCGCCGGCGACTTCGACTTCGCCTGCCTCATCGCCGGCCACTACCAGGCGGGCATGGTGGGCAAGATCCGCGTCGTGCCGCGCAAGGAGAGCTGAACATGAACACGCCATCGATCCGCCGCCCGATGCGACCGACGCGCCGGCAGGCCCTGGCGGCACTGGCCGGCGCGCTGCTGCTGCCGGCCGCCGGTGCGCGCGCCCAGACCGCCGCGCCGGTCGTCGAGGTCTGGAAGAGCCCGACCTGCGGCTGCTGCAAGGACTGGGTCACGCATCTGGAGGCGAACGGGTTTCGCGCGCTGATCCATGAGGTCGGCAACACCGCGATGCGCGCCCGGCTGGGCATCGCGCCCGAGTACGGGTCCTGCCACACGGCGCGCGTGGCGGGCTACGCGATCGAGGGCCACGTGCCGGCGGCCGACATCCGGCGCCTGCTGCACGAGCGACCGGACGCGATCGGCCTTGCGGTGCCGCGCATGCCGATCGGCTCGCCCGGCATGGACGGCCCCGAGTACGGCGGCCGCCGCGACCCCTACGATGTGCTGCTGCTGTCGCGCGACGGCGGCAGCCGCGTCTTCGCCTCGCATCGCTGAGCTCGCCCGCCCCGCGCCGCAGGCCGGCGGTTTCTCCACGCCGATCGTTGACCTCACTTCATCACCAAGGAACCCCCCGATGAACCGAACCCCGAGCGTCTTGCGCGGCCTGCCGGCCGCCGCCCTCGTCGCGCTGCTGGCGTCGCTGCCGCTGGCTGCTGCGCACGCCGCAGGTGCCGACCACTCCAGCCACGGCGCGGCCGCCGCGGCGCCGGCAGCGGCCGGCGCGATGGCCAGCGGCGAGGTGCGCCGCGTCGACGCCGCCGGCGGCAAGCTGACGATCCGCCACGGCGAGATCCCGAACCTGGACATGCCGCCGATGACCATGGTCTTTCGCGTGCGCGACGCCGCGATGCTGCAGGGGCTGCAGCAGGGCGACAAGATCCGCTTCGCGGCCGAGAAGGACGGCAGCCAGTACGTCGTCGTGCGGCTGACGCGCGAGTGAGCGCCTCTCGACAGGACGGTAGTACCATGCTGGGTATGCGGGCGCCGATCCCCGGCGTTCGGCCCGCTCCCTGAGGAGACCGACATGAATTCCGCTCCCACGACGTCCACCCCCTACGGTTTCCACTGCGAGTTGCCGGGGGTGGATTTCCCGCAGGCCCTGGCGCGCGTCACCGAGGCGCTGAAGACCGAGGGCTTCGGCATCCTGACCGAGATCGACGTGCAGGCGACGATGAAGGCCAAACTCGGGGTCGAGATGTCGCCCTACCGCATCCTGGGCGCATGCAACCCGCCGTTGGCGCACCGCGTGATCAGCGCCGAGCCCGACATCGGCCTGCTGCTGCCGTGCAACGTGGTCGTGCGCGAGGAGGCCGACGGCCGTGTCGATGTCGGTTTCATGGACCCGATCGCGGTGATGCAGCTGACGCCCAACCCCGAGGTGGCCGTGGTCGCGCGAGAGGTGCGCGAGCGACTGGAGCGCGTGCGCGACGTGCTGCAGCGCGGCGCCGCCGGCTGATCGGCGTCCGGGCGGCATCGACGCCCGCCCGGCACGGCCCGCTGCGACGATGGACCTGCTCGCGCACGCGCTGTGGGCCGGTGCCGGCCTGGCGGTGCTGCGGCGGCGGCCCGCCTTGCGCCCCGCACTCGGCACGGCGCTGGCCGTCGGTGCCGTCGTCGCCTCGGTCCTTCCCGACCTGATGCAGGGCCTGCCGGTGCTGGCCTGGTCGCTGGCGGCTGGCCAGGGGCTGGGGACGGTGCAGGCCTTCGCGCTCGCTGCGCCCGGCACCGAGCCGCCGCTGCCAGTGGCGGTGGAGGCCTGGTCGCACCATCTGCACTGCATCGCGCACAGCGCGCCCATCGCGGCCGTCGCGTCGGCGGCCGCCTGGGCCTGGGCGCGTGCGCTGTGGCCGCTGCTGGCCGGCTGGTGGCTGCACATCGCGATCGACGTCCTGACCCACTCGGCCGACTTCTACCCGGTGCCGGTGCTCTACCCGTTCACGATGCGCGGCTTCGACGGCATCGCCTGGAACACGCCGTGGTTCGCGCTGGCCAACTACGCGGCGCTGGCGGTGGCCTGGGCGGCGATCGCGCTGACGCGACGGCGCTGATCGCGCGGCGCCGAGGCCGGTTGCCGGGCGGGCCGCTTCCGCCGGCGCGAGGCGCGCGCATACTCGCGGCCCATGCCCGCATCGCCGATCCCGCGCGCCACCTCGCCCCAGGCCTTCGCCACGCTGATGATGGTGGCGGTGATGTTCGGTGGCAACCATGTCGCGGCGCGCGTGGCCTTCGACCACGGGCTCGACGTCGCCACCGCGGTGGCGGTGCGGGCCCTGGCCACGGCCGTGGTGGTCGGCCTGCTCGTGTGGCTGGCCGGCGTGCCGGTGCGGCTGCTGCCGCGGCAGCGCCGCGTCATGGTCGCGATCGGCGGGCTCGTCGCGCTGCAGAGCCTGGCGCTGTACGGCGCGGTGGCGCGGCTGCCGGTGGCGCTGGCGCTGCTCGTGTTCAACACGTTCCCGCTGTGGACGGCGCTGGCCGCCTGGCTGTTCTATCGAGAGCGGCCGGAGCCGCGCGTCCTGTGGGCGATGCCGGTGATCCTGCTCGGGCTGGCGCTGGCACTCGACGTCTCGGGTGCCGCCGCCGGCCTGGCGGCGGGCGACCATTGGGCGCGCATGGGCGGCGGTGTCGCGCTCGCGGCCGGCGCCGCCGCGGCCTTCGGTGGCGTGCTGGCGCTGACGCAGCACGAGGTGTCGGCGCTCGACGGCCGGCTGCGCACGGCGGTGACGATGGCCATCGTCGGCGCGCTGGCGGCCGTCGCGGCGCTCGCGCTCGACGGGCCGCACTGGCCGCGTGCGGCGGCCGGATGGTGGGGCCTGGCGGCGCTGACGCTGCTCTACGGCACCGCCATCACCATCGTCTTCACACTGCTGCCCCGGCTCGGCGTGGTCGGCAGTTCGCCGCTGATGAACGTCGAGCCGGTGGCCGCGCTCGGCCTGGCCTGGGCCCTGCTGGGGCAGGCCGTGGCGCCGATGCAGGTGGCGGGCGCCTTCATCGTCGTCGGCGCGGTGATGGCGCTCGGCCTGCGGCGCGCTGCGCCGCCACCGGCGCGGCGCTGACGGGCCCGCCCGTTCCCTTCCCGCCGCACGCAGACGGCGGGGCGGCCGACGGTCAGGGCTTGAGCCGCAACACCTCGCCGTCGCCGCCGCCGGTGACGACGTAGAGCCACCCGTCCGGCCCCTGACGGACGTCGCGGATGCGCTTGCCGAGCGTCGTCAGCAGTCGCTCCTCGCCGGTGACCCGCTCGCCGTCCAGCGTCAGCCGCACCAGCGCCTGCGCGCGCAGCGCGCCGAGGAACAGGCTGCCCTGCCAGCCGGGGTAGCGGTCGCTCGTCAGGAAGGCCATCCCGCTGGGCGCGATCGAGGTCGGCACCCAATGGTGCAGCGGCTGCTCGAAGCCGGGTCTCGGGCCCTCGTCGCCGATGCGCGTGCCGCTGCCGTAGTTGCGTCCGTAGGTGATCAGCGGCCAGCCGTAGTTGCGACCGGCGCGCACGACGTTGACCTCGTCGCCCCCCTGAGGGCCGTGCTCGACCGCCCACAGCTCGCCGTTGCCCGGGTGCAGCGCCGCGCCCTGGATGTTGCGGTGGCCCAGGCTCCAGACTTCGCCCGCCGCACCGGCCTGGCCGACCAGCGGGTTGTCGGCCGGCACGCGACCGTCGGTCGCGATGCGAACGACCTTGCCGATGTGGTTGCCGGCGTTCTGCGCCTGCTGCATCTCGGTGAACCGGTCGCCAAGGCCGACGAACAGGTGGCCGCTGCGGTCGAACACCAGGCGCGAACCGCAGTGCAGCCGGCTCGCCACCTTGGGCACCTGGCGGAACAGCACCTGGACGTCGGTCACGCGGCTGGCGTCGTCGTTCAGCCGGCCGCGAGCCACTGCGGTGCCGTTGCCGCCGTCACCGGCTTCGGCGAAGGTCCAGTAGATCAGCCGGTTGTCGGCGAAGGCCGGGTCGGTGACGACGTCGAGCAGGCCGCACTGGCCGGTGACGTCGATCGCCGGCAGGCCCTGTACCGGATCGCCGGGACGGCCGTCGGGGCCGATCACGCGCAGGCGCCCGGGACGCTCGGTGACGAGCATGCGGCCATCGGGCAGGAAGGCCAGCGACCAGGGCTCGACGAGACCGCGCGCGACCGTCTCGGTCTTCAGGGCGGCGGCAGGCAGGCTGGCGCCGGCCAGCAGCGTGGTGGCAAGGAGCAGGGTGCGGAATGGTTTCATGACTCGATGTTGCCTCGCATTCGCCGTTGCCGCAGGCGTGGGGGAATGCGGCGCAGGGCGTTGCCGCGAGACGGCCGGGCCGGCCGGAGGCTCAACCCGTGCCCTCGACCACCATCTGCACGCGCTGCTGCCCCTGCCACTCGTCGAGCGCCAGCCGGTAGGCCAGCCGGGTGCGCCCGGGCACCGGCTCGGCGTGGCCGAACCAGATCGCGTCGCGCACCTGGCCGGCGTGGCGCACGCGCAGCTTGAGGTGCTTGTCGCCGACCAGCCGCTGCTGGAGCACGTCGACCTCGTCGCAGAACACCGGTGCCTCGAAGCCCGGGCCCCAGACCTGGGCGTCGAGCACCGCGGCGGTCTCGGCGTTGAACCACTCGGTGGCCAGCGGGCCGTCCGTGCGCAGCGTGCGCGTCAGCGTGGCGGTGTCCAGCCACTCGGCGGCCACCGCCTGCAACGCGGCGTCGAAGGTCGCGAAGGCAGTCTCCTCGATCGTGCAGCCGGCCGCCATCGCGTGGCCGCCGAAGCGCAGCAGCACGCCCGGATGGCGCTTGGCGACGAGGTCGAGTGCGTCGCGAAGATGGAAGCCCGGAATCGAGCGGCCCGAGCCCTTCAGCCGGCCGTCGGCGCCGCGCGCGAAGACGAAGGTGGGCCGGTGCAGGCGGTCCTTCAGCCGCCCGGCGACGATGCCGACGACGCCTTCGTGGAACCCGGGGTCGTAGAGGGCGAGCGCCGCGCGCGAGGCGTCCGCGGCGCCATCGGCGTCGTCCGCGCCGGCGAGCGCCTGCAGCCGCTCGACCAGCAGCTCGGCCTGCGCGCGCATGCCGGCCTCGACCTCGCGCCGCTCGCGGTTGATGCGGTCCAGCGTCTGCGCCAGCTCGGCCGCCTGCGCCGGGTCGTCGGTGCGCAGGCACTCGATGCCCAGCGTCATGTCGGCCAGCCGCCCGGCGGCGTTGATGCGCGGGCCGAGCGCGAAGCCGAAGTCGAAGCCGGCGGCGCGCCGCGGATCGCGCCCGGCGGCGGCGAACAGTGCGGCCACGCCTGGCTGCATGCGCCCGGCGCGGATGCGGCGCAAGCCCTGCGCGACGAGCCTGCGGTTGTTCGCGTCCAGCCGCACGACGTCGGCCACGGTGCCGAGGGCGACGAGGTCGAGCAGCGCGTCGAGCCGCGGCTGCGAGCCGGCGTCGAAGGCCTGTCGCGCGCGCAGCTCGGCGCGCGTGGCCAGCAGCACGTAGAACATCACGCCGACGCCGGC
>CAZQPN010000167.1:0-6420 GCA_964595215.1 uncultured Rubrivivax sp.
GGCGGATGCTGCAGCGCGGCGAGCGCCGGCGAGCGCGCGGCCGGCAGCCGCGCCGCGCCGTCGGCGTCGCTGATGAGGCGCAGCAGGGCCAGCGTCTCTGGCGCCGGCGCAGCGCCGACCTCGTGCTTGAGCATCGCCTCGCACCGGTCGAACGCCAGCAGCGCCGCCGCACGGTCGCCCGCCAGGTAGTGCAGCCGCATCAGACGCCGGTACGCCTCCTCCGACAGCGGGGCCAGCGCCAGCAGCTGCTGCGCCATCGCCATCGCCTGCGACCAGTCGCGGGCGGCCTCGGCCGCATCGGCCTGCGCGGCCAGCACGCGTTGCCGGCGGTCCAGCCGCTCGGCGCGCTGCCCCGCCAGCCATTGCTGCAGTTCGCCGCCGGGCTCGGCCTGCACGCCCTCCAGCAACGGGCCGTCGTCGCGCAGGTCGTGCACCACGGCCGGCCCCAGCGCCAGCAGCGCCTCGTCGACCAGCAGGGCGGGCCCGAAACGGCGCCGCAGCTGGAACACGCGCTGGCGCAGCGCGTTGCGCGCGGCATCGTCATCGGCGTCGGGCCACAGCAGCGCGGCCAGCCGCGCGCGCCGCGTCGGTCCCTCGACGGCCAGCCAGGCCAGCAGCAGGGCGTCGCGCGGGGCCAGCGGGGCCGCGGCCCCGTCGACGCCGCGCACCACGCCCAGGCGCGCGAGCTCGAGCTGGATCACGTGGTCCCCGGCGGCCGGCCCATGCGCGCCATGCTAGTGCAAGCCGGTGCCCGCGCGGCCGCTAGCCGTCAGGGCCAGAAGGCGCCGAGCAGCGGCTCGCCGCTGGCGCCCGCGTCCTCCACCCACAGCACCGCGGCCGTGCCACCGGGCCCGACCGCCAGGCCCCGCTGGGCATCCGCTCGGCCGTCGTTGCCGCTCGAGGCCAGCAGCTGGGCGTCGCGCCAGACGCCATCGTGCACGCGGGCCCAGGTCTGGTAGATCGAGTTCGTCTCGTCGCTCTGCTTCCAGCTCACGACGAGGCGCCCGCTGGCGTTCATCGCGACGTCCGGCGTCTCGGCCCAGCGGCCGACGGTCGACAGCCTTTCGAGCGCACCCCAGCCGCCGGCGGGCGAGAAGCGGCGCGTCCAGACGGCGTCCTTGCCGTCGCCGTCGCGCAGCACCCACACGGCGGCGGCGTCGCCGGCGGCCGAGCCGGCCAGCTTGAGGTTGCGCGCGAACGGCCAGCCGATGGCGTCGACGTCGGCCGGCGCGCTCCAGCCGCTGGTGCCGATCGAGCGCGACCAGCGCAGGCGGTCGCCATCGACCGTGCCGTCGATCCAGATCGCCAGCGCGTTGCCCTGGGCGTCGACGGTGACGCGCGAGGTCCCCACCGATCTCCCCTTGGCGCGCACCACCTGCGGCGCGCCGAAGCCGCTGCCCAGGTCGACCGGCACCGCGAGCACGGTGTCCGAGGTCTCGTTGAACAGCACGAAGCCGTGACCGGCGCCGTTGACCGCCATCGAGATCACGCCGGAGATGGCACCGCGATCGATCGCCACCGGGGCCGACCAGCCGCCGCCGGCGTCGATGCTGGCGTAGACGCCGTAGCGCCCACCGGTGGGCTGCGACCACACCAGCAGCGCACGGCCGCTGTCGTCGATCGCGAGCAGGTGCTCGCTCGAATTGCTGGCGAGCGAGGTGTCGACGCGCACCGCCGGCCCCCAGCTGCCGCCGTCGAAGCGTGCCGCGGCCAGGTGGTAGGCACCGGCGGCATAGTGGCCCCACGCGGCCATCGCCGTCCCGTCCGGGCTGACGGCGATCTGCGTCTCGTAGCCGTTGGCGAAGCCGCCGTCGATCACCGCAGGCGCCGACCAGCCGCCGGCGACGCTGCCGCTGGCGAAGAAGACGCGCGACGTGCTCTGGCCGGGCGGGTAGGCGTCCCAGACGGCCAGCGCGCGCCCGCTGGCGTCGACGCCGACCGCCGGGTCGTAGGTGATGACACCGGCGTGGACGGCCGCCGCTGACGTCCACGCCGTCACCGGCGGCGGTGCTGCCGTCACCGTCACCATCGCCTCATGGCTGAACACCACGCCGGCGCCGTTGTAGACGAGGACGCTGTAGCGCGCGCCGTCGTCGGCCGCGGTCAGCGCGGGGGTGGTGTAGCTCGCCCCGACGGCGTCCCGGATCGCGACCCGGTCGCGCAGCCACTGGTAGCGCAGGCCATCGCCGGCTGCCACGACGCTGAACGCGCCCTGCCCGCCCTCAACCACCGTGACAGGCGCCGGATGGGCCGTGATGGAGGGAGCCCCGATGACGACCAGCTGTGCCTCCGCGCTGACCTGTGAGCCCAGAAGGTTAGCGACGACGACGCTGTACCTGCCGGCGTCCAGCGGGCTCACGGCGGGCAGGTGAAGCACGCTCTGGATCGCGCCGGGAATGTCGACGCCGTCTCGCCGCCACTGGTAGTCCAGCGGGCCAGCGCCGGTGACCCAGACCCCGAACGTGGCACCGAGCCCCGCGGCGACGGCCAGGCTCGCTGGGCCGGCCTGGATGCGCGGGGGACCGAGATCGTTGGCGACCACGTGGACGCTGGTCCTCCAGCTGGACACTGTGCCAAGAACATTGGTCACCTGGACCCAGTACTGGCCTTCATCCGCCGGCTGGGCCGACATGATGACGTGGGCAGGGCTGGTGGCCCCGGCAATGGGCTCTTCGCCCTTCATCCACTGGTAGCTGAAGGGCCCGGTGCCGCTCACCGAGACCGTGAGCGTGCCCTGGTAGTCCTGCGGAATGGCCAGGCTGGGGGGCATGTACGCGATCGTGACCGGCTGCGTCTGCGGCGTACCGACCACCACCGTGAGCATCGCGGCGCGGCTGCTGGCACGGCCTTCCCGGTTCGTCACCACGAGTTCGAACGCGCCTGCGGTCGCCCCGGTCACGTTGTACAGGGTCAAGACCGGCGTGTTGGCCCCTGTGATCGGGTACCCCTTGTGCAGCCACTGGTAGCTCATGGGCCCGGTTCCCTCCGCGGTCGCGGCAAACACCGCGGTGCCACCAGCGGCCACCTCGAGGTCGCCCGGCTGCGCCGTGATGCGCGGAGGCATGTACCGCTCGACGACGGTCAGCACCGCCGCGCCGGTCTCGGCGCGGCCGGCCACGTTGGTCAGCACGGCGCGGAACTCGCTGCCGGCATCGGACAGCGCGGTCGGCGCGGTGGTGTAGGTGGTCGCGTTGGCGTCCGGGATCTTGACCCAGTCGGCGAAGGCACTCTCGCGCCGTTCCCACTGGACGGTCGGCCGCGGCCCACCGTCGGCGGCGACCGTGAAGCTCGCGGTCTCCCCCTGGGCGACGGTGATCGACGCCGGCTGGCTCGTGATCAACGGCGCCTGTTCGACGACACGCACACGCGCGGCCGGCCCGCTCGCGCAGGCAGGCTCGATCGAGCCCTCGATGCCTCGGTTGCAGTAGTCTGCGCGGTAGTACCCGGCATCGGCATGGGTGACCTGCGGGAAGGCCAGCGATATGGTGCCGCCTCGGGTCAGCCGCGTCTCGGGCACCCGCGCCCAGGCGACCCGCGACGGGTCGGGCGAGTACCAGATCGTCGTGCGGCCCCAATCGGTGTAGTTCGTGCCGTAGAACACCAGTTGATCCGTCGTTCCGACAAGCATGTCGCGGTCGGACGCCCGCACCTCGCCGAGCATCGACCCGTTGACCTCCGTACTGGTGGCCAACGGCGCGTTCAGCTTGAACACCAGCGGCGCGGCCTCGACGAGCAGCCCGCAGTCGGTCATGACCGAAACGTCCAACCGGAACTGTCCGTTCGGCGGGTTTCGGCCGGTCGTCGCAAACGGATCGATGCCTAGCAGGCCCGGCTCGCGAAACACGGTCCACCGGATGTTTCCACGCCAGGTCAGAAGATCGTCGCCGAAGCGGTTGTTGGCCGGCGGCAGCACGTACAGGTCGCCGATCTGGGTGTTGTTGTAGGCGTGGTAAGGGCCGGTGTCGTAGTAGCCGTAGATCCGCGGGTTCTCGTCCCCGAAGTAGTGCAGCGCGCCGTACCCGCCGACCGGCGAACTCTGGAAGTAGGGCGACCGCTCGCCCCAGTCCGAGGGGTATCGCGGCCAGGGGTCGGCCCGGACGACGCGCGGGTGATTGACCTCGGGGATGTAAGTCTCGGCGCCGTCTCTCACCCATCGCCACTCGGCACCGTCGTGACCCCAGCGGATCGGCACACATGCCTTGGGCGGCTGGGTGGGGCCGGTCAGCCCGTTGATCAGCCGCATGTCAGGCCAGGTCAGTTGCGCCAGCGCTTCGGACTTGGCGGTGCTGATCTCCCCGAACGGCTCCATGCGCTCGATGCCCCCGCCGCCCAGGTTGTTCTTGCCGTCGATGCTCGACACCAGCGTCGGCACCCAGCGGTCGACGATCACCGCGGCCTGGAACCACGAGAAGTGCGCCACCGGGGCATGCAGCTTCTCGCCGTCGTAGCGCGCGGCCGACAGCACGCGCCACTGCGTATCGCCGGGCTCGGCGCTCAGCAGCACGAGCTGTTCGTTGGCGGCGATCGTCCGCCGCTCCACCGGGATGCTCACCTGCGCCGGGGCGTCGAAGCCGCCGCCATGCGGCGTGATCGCGTAGACCGCGCCGGCCGCCAGCGCGATGTCCGGCAGCGGTGGCGCGCCGCTGCCGTCCTTGGCGATGCGCACCGTGACGGCGGCGCGCAGGGCGCGCTCGGGGAAGACGACCTGGGCGCCGTCTGCGTGCAGCACGGTACCGCCGTCGGCGCCGATGGTTGCCGCACCGAGCCGGTCCGGCTCGTCGCCGCCGCCGCAGCCGGCCAGCAGCAGTGCGCCGACCGCCACCAGGGCTGTCGCCAGGGCTCTTGCGCCCACCCTGGGCAGGGTCGTGTGTCGTTCCATCCAGACCTCCGTCGCGCATCCGTGCGCGATCTGGGCACTGTGCGGGCCCGGGTGTTATGAAAGCGTTGATCCGGCGCGCGCGGGTCGCGAGCGCGCCGGGCCGGGCCGGGCCGGGAGGCGGGCGCGGCGACAATCGCCGCACCTTGACCGCGCACACCGCCCCCCCGCCGGCGCCTGGCCGCCTCGCCGCGCTGCACCGCCTGCTCGTCGTCACCGTGCTCGGCTTCGCCTCCGGGCTGCCGCTGGCGCTGACCGGGCAGGCGCTGCAGGCCTGGATGACGGCCGACGGCATCGACATCGCGACCATCGGCTTCCTCAGCCTGGTCGGCCTGCCCTACACCTTCAAGTTCCTGTGGGCGCCGCTGATGGACCGCTTCGACCTGCCCTGGCTGGGCCGGCGGCGCGGCTGGCTGGTGCTGACGCAGCTGGCGCTGGCCGGCGCGCTGTGGGCGCTGGCGTCGACGACGCCGTCGGCGTCGATCCGCCTCTTTGCGCTGCTGGCGGTGGCGGTGGCCTTCGTCTCGGCGTCGCAGGACGTCGTCATCGACGCCTACCGCACCGACCTGCTGCCCGCCGCCGAGCGCGGTCTGGGCGCGTCGCTCAACGTCATGGGCTACCGGCTGGCGATGATCGTCTCCGGCGGGCTGGCGCTGATCTGGACCGACCCCAACCAGCAAGGCGCCTGGAGCTGGCCCGAGCTCTACCGGGCGATGGCCGTGCTGATGGCCGGGGCCGCGGTGCTGTCGGCCACCGTGCTGCCGCGCGTGGCGATGCCGACGGGGCAGGTCAGCGTCGCGCGGCAGGACATCGTGGGCTTCCTGGCGGTGACGGCGGCGGTGGTGGTGGGCTACCTGCTGAGCGACCGCTTCGCTGCCCCGCTGTCGCAGGCGCTGCTCGGCGAGTGGCTGGCGGGCACGGCGCTCGAGCCACGGCTGCAGCAGCGCTGGGTCGACCTCGTCGCGCTGCTGATGGGCATCGCCGTCACGCTGCCGCTGGCGGCCTGGGCGGCGCGGCGCGCGCGCTTCGAGACGCTGCTGTCGGGGCTGGCGAGCTACTTCAGCCAGACCGGCGCGGTGGCCTTCCTGGCGCTGATCGTGCTCTACAAGCTCGGCGACGCCTTCGCCGGCAGCCTGATGACGCCCTTCCTGCTCAAGAGCATGGCCTACAGCCCGGCCGAGGTCGGCGTCGTCAACAAGATCATCGGGCTGTGGCTGACGATCTTCGGCGCGCTGATCGGTGGCGCGCTGATGATCAAGCTCGGGCTGTGGCGCTCGCTGCTGCTGTTCGGCGTGCTGCAGGCGGCGAGCAACCTGGGCTTCTGGTGGCTGGCGGTCAACGGCAAGGGCGTGCTGCCCGGGCTGACGCTGCCGGCCTTCGACTGGGGTTTCGTCTCGCTCGACCAGGCGACACCGGTGGACGGCGGGCTGCTGATGGTGATCGCGTTCGAGAACGTCTCCGGCGGCATGGGCACGGCGGCCTTCGTCGCCTTCCTGATGAGCCTGTGCAACCAGCGCTTCACGGCCACCCAGTTCGCGCTGCTG
>CAZQPN010000168.1:0-6420 GCA_964595215.1 uncultured Rubrivivax sp.
ACGTGCTGATGCCGATGGGCTGGGACGCCTTCGGCCTGCCGGCCGAGAACGCCGCCATCGACAACGGCGTGCCGCCGGCGCAGTGGACGCGCGCCAACATCGCCGACATGAAGGCGCAGATGCGCCCGCTCGGCCTGTCGATCGACTGGAGCCGCGAGGTCGCGACCTGCGACCCGAGCTACTACAAGTGGAACCAGTGGTTCTTCCTGAAGATGCTCGACAAGGGCATCGCCTACAAGAAGACCCAGGTCGTCAACTGGGACCCGGTCGACCAGACCGTGCTGGCCAACGAGCAGGTCGTCGACGGCCGCGGCTGGCGCAGCAACGCGATCGTCGAGAAGCGCGAGATCCCCGGCTACTACCTCGCGATCACGCAGTATGCCGACGAGCTGCTGGCCGGCGTCACCGACCCGTCGCACCCCGATTACCTCGCCGGCTGGCCGGAGCGCGTGCGGCTGATGCAGGAGCACTGGATCGGCAAGAGCGTCGGCGTGCGGTTCGCCTTCCCGCACGACATCCGTGATGCGAGCGGCGCGCCGATCCAGGACGGGCGCATGCACGTCTTCACGACGCGCGCCGACACCATCATGGGCGTGACCTTCTGCGCCGTCGCGCCAGAGCATCCGATCGCCACCCACGCCGCCGCCGGCGATCCGGCGCTGGCCGAGTTCGTCGAGGCGTGCCAGAAGGGCGGCACGACCGAGGCCGAGCTGGCGCTGAAGGAAAAGGTCGGCTGCCCGACCGGCCTGCACGTCACGCACCCGCTGACCGGCGAGGCGATCCCGGTGTGGGTCGGCAACTACGTGCTGATGGGCTACGGCGACGGCGCCGTGATGGGCGTGCCGGCCCACGACGAGCGCGACTTCGCGTTCGCGCGCAAGTACGGGCTGCCGATCAAGCCGGTCATCGCGGTCGAGGGCGAGACCTTCGACGACGGCGCCTGGGCCGACTGGTACGGCGACAAGCCGCGCGCGCGCTGCGTCAACTCGGGCGTGCTCGACGGCCTGCCCTACGCCGAGGCCGTGGACAAGGTGGCCGAGCTGCTCGCTGCCAAGGGCCTGGGCGAGAAGCAGACCACCTGGCGGCTGCGCGACTGGGGCATCAGCCGCCAGCGCTACTGGGGCACGCCGATCCCGATCATCCACTGCGACGGCTGTGGCAGCGTGCCGGTGCCGGAGCAGGACCTGCCGGTGCTGCTGCCCGAGGACTGCGTGCCCGACGGCAGCGGCAACCCGCTGAACAAGTGCGAGGCCTTTCTGCACGTCGCCTGCCCGTCCTGCGGCCAGCCCGCTCGGCGCGAGACCGACACGATGGACACCTTCGTCGACTCGGCCTGGTACTACATGCGCTATGCCTGCCCCGACAGCGACGACGCGATGGTCGATGCGCGCAACGACTACTGGATGCCGATGGACCAGTACATCGGCGGCATCGAGCACGCCGTGCTGCACCTGCTGTACGCGCGCTTCTGGACGAAGGCGATGCGCGACCTCGGCCTGGTGCGCTTCGGCGAGCCGTTCACGCGCCTGTTCACGCAGGGCATGCTGCTCAACGAGTGCTTCTACCGCGAGGACGCCAGCGGCAAGAAGCGCTGGTTCTACCCGAGCGAAGTCGACGTGCGGTTCGACGACAAGGGCGCGCCTGTCGGCGCCACCGCGAAGGCCGACGGGCAGCCGGTCACGCTCGGCGGCATCGAGAAGATGTCCAAGAGCAAGAACAACGTCGTCGAGCCGCGCGACATCATCGCCCGCTTCGGCGCCGACACCGCGCGCCTGTTCGTGATGTTCGCCGGCCCGCCGGACCAGAGCGCCGCGTGGTCCGACTCCGGCGCCGAAGGTGCCTACCGCTACCTGCGGCGCCTGTGGACGCACGGCCAGCGCCATGCCGACGCACTGCGCGCTGCGGGCGACGCCATCGGCGGCTGCAGCGAGGCGGCGCGCAACCTGCGCCGCACGATGCACGAGCTGCTGCGCCAGGTGACGACCGACTACGAGCGGCTGCAGTACAACACCGTCGTCTCGGGCGCGATGAAGATGCTCAACGCAATCGAGGACGCCGCCGCGTTGACCGATGCCGCCGCCGACGCCGCGGTCCGTCGCGAAGCCTTCGGCCTGCTGCTGCGCACCGTCTACCCGGTCGCGCCGCACATCGCGCACGCCTTGTGGTCGGAGCTCGGCTACGCGGCCGCGTTCGGCGAGCTGATCGACGCCCCCTGGCCCGAGGTCGACCCCGCCGCGCTCGTGCGCAGCGAGATCGAGCTCGTGCTGCAGGTCGCCGGCAAGCTGCGCGGTCACCTGCGCGTGCCGGCCGACGCCGATCGCGGCACGATCGAGGCGGCCGCGCTGGCGCACCCGGACGCGCTGCGCTTCATGGACGGCAAGCCGGCGCGCAAGGTCGTCGTCGTGCCGGGGCGGCTCGTCAACGTGGTCGTCTGAGACATGGCCGGCGCGCCGCGCGGCCCCGCCCTGCACCGACCGCTCCGCCGCACGGCGCTGGTGGCGACCGTCCTGGCGGCCGGTGGCGTCGTGCTCGGCGGCTGCGGCTTTCGCCTGCGCGAGCCGCCGCGGCTGGCCTTCGATCGCCTGATGCTGGCCGGCTTCGCGCCGCGCTCGCCGCTGGAGGCGGCGCTGCGGCGCGCACTGGCCGGCCAGGTGCGATTCGTCGACACACTGGCCGAGGCCGACCTCGTGCTGAGGGCACTGGCCGAGGCGCGCGAACGCAGCGTCGCCGCGTCGACCGCCGCCGGCCAGGTGCGCGAGCTGCAGCTGCGACTGCGCGTCAGCGTGCGCGCCGACGCGCCCGACGGCCGCGCGCGCATGACGCCGGTGACGCTGCGGCTGGTGCGCGAGCTGCAGACCACCGAGACCGCCGCGCTGGCCAAGGCCGCCGAGGAGGAGGCGCTGTACCGCGCCATGCTCGACGACGTCGTCGGCCAGCTGCTGCACCGGCTGGCGGCGCTGCAGCGCTGACGCGGCCGCGCCCGATGCAGATCCGCCCGGAGCAGCTCGACGCCCACCTGCAGCGCGGGCTGCGCACGCTCTACACCGTGCACGGCGACGAGCCGCTGCTGGCGCAGGAGGCCGCCGACGCGATCCGCGCCGCCGCGCGCGCCGCCGGCTTCACCGAGCGCCAGGTGTTCGCCGTCAGCGGCGCCCACTTCGACTGGAGCGCAGTGCTCGGTGCGGCGCAGGCGATGAGCCTGTTCGCCGACCGACGCCTGATCGAGATCCGCATCCCCGGCGGCAAGCCGGGCAAGGACGGCTCGGAGGCGCTGCAGCAGTACGCCGACGCGCTGGCGCAGATCGGCGACGACGTGCTGACGCTGGTGCAGCTGCCACGCCTGGACGGCCAGCAGCTGCGCAGCGCGTGGTTCTCGGCGCTCGACCGCGCCGGGGCGACGGTGCGCGTCGACCCGGTCGACCGGCGCGCGCTGCCGGCCTGGATCGCGCAGCGGCTGGCCGCGCAGGGCCAGCGCGTGGCCGACGGTGACGCCGGACAGCAGACACTGGCCTTCTTCGCCGACCGCGTCGAAGGCAACCTGCTGGCGGCGCACCAGGAGATTCAGAAACTCGCCCTGCTGCACCCGCCGGGCGTGCTCGACTTCGATCAGGTCGAGTCCGCCGTGCTGAACGTGGCACGCTACGACGTCTTCAAGCTCGGTGAGGCGGTGCTCGCCGGCCAGGTGGCGCGCGCGCTGCGCATGCTCGACGGCCTGCGCGCCGAGGGCGAGGCACCGGTGCTGGTGCACTGGTCGCTGGCGAGCGACATCCAGGCCTTGAAGCGCGTGCGCGACGCGCTGGACGCCGGCCGGCCGATGCCGCTGGCATTGCAGGAGGCGCGTGTCTGGGGCGCCAAGCAGCGACTGGTCGAGCGCGTGGTGCCCCAGCTCGACGGCGCGGCGTTGGCGCCACTGCTGGACGCCGCGAGCGTCTGCGACGGCCTCGTCAAGGGCCTGCGCCACCCCGCCTGGCCGACCGAGCCCTGGGAGGGGTTGCGGCGCCTGGTGCTGATGACGCTGGCCGCGGTGACGCCGCCCTCGCGCGGCCGGACGTCGCGGCCGCTGGCACTCACCGCGTGAGGGCCTGAGCGCGGCCCCAGGCGCGAGGGGCACGAAAACCTGCGGCATCCCGGCGTTCTTTGGGGAGTCCGCCCGGCCCGGGCGCGGCGGCCGCGAAGAGCCCCCGCACCCCCGTAAATGGCTCGGTCGCCTCAAAATGCGGCATCCGTTCCCCGGCCACCGGGGATCCCCCGGCGACCCGCATCGCCAGCCGACCGCCACCGCCCCCTCGTGACCGCCTCCACCCTGCCCCGCCGCCTGCGGTGGGCCCTGACCGTCGCCGCCATCGTCGCCGCGGCGTGGTGGGCCTGGTCGCCGCGCGCGCAGACGCAGGCGCAGACGGCCACCGAGACGCGGCGTGGTGGCGCCGAGCGGCCGGTGCCGGTGATCGTCGCACCGGCGGTGGCCGCCGCCGACGGACTGGTCGTCGAGGCCGTCGGCACCGGCCAGGCCCTGCGCTCGGCGACGCTGCAGCCGGCGGTGGCCGGTGAGGTCGCCAGCGTGCACTTCAAGCCGGGCGAGCGCGTGCGCGCCGGACAGGTGCTGCTGCGCCTCGTGGACCGCCGCCAGCGCCTGGATGCCGATCTGGCCGCCGCCCGCGTCGCGCAGGCGCGCAGCCTGCTGGCGCGCTACGACGCCACGGCCGGCACCGGCGCCGTGCCCGGCAGCGTGATCGACGAGGCGCGCAGCACGCTGCGCCTGGCCGAGGTCGAGCAGGCGCTGGCCGCCGAGGCCGTCGCCGAGCGCGTGCTGCGCGCGCCCTTCGACGGCGTCGTCGGCCTGCCGCAGGTCGACCCGGGCGACCGCGTGACGACCGACAGCGTCGTCACCGTGATCGACGACCGGCGCCGGCTGTGGGTCGCCTTCGACCTGCCCGAGCCCTACCTCGCGCGGCTGCAGGCCGGGCACCCGGTGCGCGCGACCAGTGCGGCACTCGGCGACATCGTCGTCGAGGGCCGCGTGCAGCAGCTCGACAACCGCGTCGACCCGGTCACGCGCAGCCTGCGCGTGCGCGCCGAGCTGCCCAACGCCGACGACCGGCTGCGCCCGGGCATGTCCTTCGATGTGCGCGTCGAGCTGCCTGGCGACGACCACCTGCAGGTGCCGGACCTGGCGCTGCAGTGGGCACGCGAGGGCGGCCACGTCTGGGTCGTGCGCAACGGCCAGGCGGTGCAGGTGGCGGTGAAGCTGGTGCGCCGGCGCGAGGGCACGGTACTGATCGACGGCGCGCTGACGGCCGGCGAGCCGGTCGTCGTCGAGGGCGTGCAGCGGCTGCGGCCGGGCCGCGCGGTGCAGGTCGTGGAGCCGGCGCCATGAGGCCGCACGCCAGGGGCGCGCGGTGAGCGAGCGCGGCGGCCTGCCCGGGCTGGGCATCCGCCGGCCCTGGCTGGTGGTGGTGATCAACCTGCTGATCCTCATTGCCGGCCTGGCGGCGCTGCAGGGCGTCGAGGTGCGCGAGCTGCCCAACATCGACCCGCCGGTGGTATCGGTGCGCGCCGAGTACCCCGGCGCCGCGCCGGAGACGCTGGACGCCGAAGTCACGCGCGTGCTCGAGGCCGCGGCGTCGCGCGTGCCCGGCGTCGACAGCGTGCGCTCGGCGAGCGAGGAGGGCACGCTGCGCGTGCACCTGAGCTTCCGCCCCGGCGTCGACCTGATCACCGCCGCCAACGACGTGCGCGAGGCCGTCAGCCGCGCCGAGCGCGACTTGCCCGAGGGCGTGCGCAACCTCACCGTCATCAAGGCCGACGCCGACGCCGAGCCGGTCATGCAGCTCGCGGTGTCGAGCGCGACGCTGTCGATCGACGCGCTCAGCCGCGCGATCGACGAGCGCATCGAGCCCGAGCTGGTCTCGGTCGACGGCGTGGCCGACGTCACCACCTTCGGCGCCCGCGAGCGCGTGCTGCGCGTGCGACTGGACCCGCCGGCGCTGGCGGCACGCGGGCTCGCGGTGAGCGACGTCGCACAGGCGCTGGCGACCGCGCGCGCCGACGTGCCGGCCGGCAGCCTGGACGCGTCGCAGCAGGAGGTGCTGGTGCGCGCCAACGCGTCGCTGACGACACCCGGACAGGTGCAGGCGCTGCGCCTGCCGGGTGGCACGCGGCTGGGGGACGTCGCCGAGGTCTACTTCGAGGCGGCCGATGCCGAGGCCTACGTGCGGCTGGACGGCCGCACCGTCGTCAGCCTGGGCGTCGTGCGGCAGGCGCAGGCCAACAGCCTGGCGATCTCCGATGGCGTGCGCGCCGCGGTCGCGCGCCTGAACGCCGCCGACGCCGACCTGACGGTTCGCGTCGTCTCCGACGACGCCCTGTTCATCCGCGGCGCCATCGGCGAGGTGCTGACCAGCATGGGGCTGTCGGTGCTGA